>SKXS01000031.1 GCA_007128345.1 Spirochaetia bacterium | reverse complement strand
ACAGCAGTTATCATGGCAACATAGTGATAACCCTTGAGCGTACAGACGGACTGCAGACCGCATCTGCTTCCCAAACGATTGAACGAGGTGCAGTATCAAGGCAGATAGTATTTTCAACAAAGACCAATGCTGATGGTTTCTACCAGTTCCAAGGGCTCTCTCCTGGATTGTATACCCTCTATGCGACTTCAAAGGATTCCCTGGAAAAAGCCGCAGTTCTGCGGAATGTCCAGGTAGAAGAAGATCTAACAACCATCGCGGATGCTCTGAACCTCACTCCAGTAGGAAACATATCAGGGAACATACATGTAGAAGATGGCTCAGAGATGGACCATGCAGGTTTCCTGGTATTCATTGCTGGAACATCCTACATGGCAATGACTGATACTGAAGGAAGCTTTACCATAAGTGGAATTCCTGCAGGCGAAGGGTATGTCGTAATCGTTTCCAAGAAGGGATACCTTGCACTATGGAAAACTGCTGCAGTAGTCGCATTTGAGAAAAACATATTTGGTACAAAAGAACTGACCCTTCAGGAGCTCAATGCTCCGCTTGCATCCATCATCTGGAAGGGGACCCATAGCAGTCACCCGACTGATCCTTTGATGAACTGGGCGTACTACAACAGTGCTGATAAAAAATCCTACATCTACGACGGAGACCAGTGGCAGACACTGGCACAGGACGGCCAAGATGGCCAGGATGCGGTATCGATCGTGTGGCTGGGCGAGTTAGGCAGTGAGCCGATTAATGCGAGCCTAAACAATGCGTACTTTAATACCAGTGATGGGAACTCCTATATCTACAATGGCAACGGCTGGGACCTGCTGGCGAGAGCGGGGACAGACGGAGCGGCAGGAGCTGACGGTGCTGCAGGAACAGACGGGATATCGATTATCTGGAAGGGTGAGCTGACAGAAGCGCCGAGTGAGCCGGAGGTCAACTGGGCATACTATAACAGTACATTAGGAAAATCCTACATCTACGACGGAGACCAGTGGCAGGTATTGGCACAGGACGGGGCAGTTGTCGTCAGTTCAATACACATAACTGGAGATGCCATCGTTGGATCTGTACTGAGTGTATCACATAGAAACCCGCCTGATGCTGATGTAACTTACCAGTGGAAAATTTCAAGTAATAACAAAGATTTTGTAAACATAGCTGGAGAAACAGCAGACTCCTATACTGTACGGTCAGGAGACTTGGGAAAATATATACGATTAGATATTACGGGTACAGGAAATTTTACCGGAGTAGCAGCAAGTAATGTGACCGGACCTATTGGGTTTGCAGGGGGAATTGGTACAGAGGCTGATCCGTACCAGATTTCTAACTGGTATCACCTCAATAATGTCCGCAGTCTCTACACTATGCACTTTGGGCTTATCGGTGATCTTGATAAGCATACGGACGGGTATGCAGAACATGTGGGAGACAGGACAGAGGGCTGGGAACCTTTGCCGTCTTGGTTTAACAGAACGTTTGACGGCAATGATCACACAATATCGGATTTGGTTATACATCGTACTGATAATTACATTGGGCTTTTTCGGAGTATTTCATCAGGCGGTATCGTCAGAAACCTCACTCTGGCGGATGTTCAGGTTTCAGGACTTGACTACATAGGTTCACTGGCGGGTTCAAATGCAGGGAGTATAATCAATTGCCACATCTCAGGTTCTGTTTCCGGCTCTGGTCCAGGGGAATACGATGGAAAATATGTAGGTGGTATTGCAGGAAATAATACTAGTTCGGGAACCATCAAGAACTGCACCAACAATGCATTTGTCAGCGGTACGTATTATATAATAGGCGGCATAGCCGGTCGTAACGATGGTCTTATTGAAGACAGTACCCATTATGGCTCAGTTCATTCTGAAAATTCTTATGCTGGAGGTATAACAGGTAGCAATAGCGGAACTATTATGGCTAGCACAAACCAAGGTGCTGTATCAGGAACAACATACAGGGTCGGCGGTATAGCGGGATCAAATTCCTCGGTGATCATCGGCAGCAGTAATGCAGGAACTGTTACTGGAAACAATGATGTTGGAGGCATTGCCGGCTTCAGCAACAATGTAATCCGTGACTGCGCCAATACGGGGACTATAACGGGAACTGGACAATACATTGGCGGCATAGTCGGGCACAACTTTTCTCTTATTCAAAATGGGGAAATATCCGTTATGGGAAAAGTGTTCACCAGCTATAATGCCGGGAGCGTATCAACAACAAGTAATCATGCAGGCGGTATTGCAGGACGTAATCAGGGTATTGTGGAAGACTCATATAATACTGGTTCAGTGTCTGGGAATTGGTTTGTTGGAGGCATTACTGGAAGCACTAACTCTGATCAAAGACTGGTAAGAAGCTATAATTCAGCAACAGTGTCTGGAGCAAATGATGTAGGACAAATTGCCGGAACAAATAGCGGAGTTTTTACTGCAAACTACTACCTTTCTGATGCAGACAACCTTGGATTCGGCTCAGGGGATGATGTAACGGGATCGGTAGAGGCTAAGACAGATGCAGAGATGAAGCAGGAGGCCACCTTTGCCGGTTGGGACTTCACTGATATCTGGGTTATTGAGGAAGATGTAAGCTATCCGTTGCTGCGGATCACGATAGAGTGACCGCTTATATAAAACGGGCAGAATGTTTCTTGTAAGGACATTGTTTGAGAGCTAACCAGTCACGGTGATTCTCTTATGCTCGGTAAACTCATCCCAGCACATGAGCACATCGCTGCATAGCAGATGATGTGCTCATCCATGCTCCGCTCTGATGTATCGGGCGTATATTCCCTCAACGCGTTATGGATGGACCATTGGAAACCCATGTGTTGATGAGCTTTATATAAGGCTTCCATCAACTTATATATGTCCTGTCGGCTTCTTGGTGCGCATAATACTGGAGCACATTGAACGATTACACATTTGCTATGTATGATTTGTTTGCTATGGCGGTTTCAGCAGGCACCCTCTTGACGGAGGAATATGCTGCGGGATGAAGGATCGGTGAATTCAAAGTCCAGAAGCCATGACCTTGTATTATTGCTATCTATTGGGTATCATAATTAACACATAAGGGGATGGTATGGTACGATTAATCATTAACGGATGCGGTGGAAAGATGGGCAAGGTACTTGCCGAAGCGGCAGTACGTTCCGGCAGGTTTGTGGTAGCCGCGGGAGTTGATCCTGCAGGAGATGCTGATGCGGAGTATCCCGTGTACGCTTCAGTCTCAGCAGTCAGGGAGGCTGCTGATGTAATCATTGATTTCTCTGTACCTGAAGCCTTGGAAGGCACCCTCGCTGGTGCCAGGGAAAAGAAACTCCCTGTCGTGGTGGCTACCACGGGTTTGTCGGAGACGCACCTGCAGCTTATGGAAGGTGCTGCTCAGCACATAGCAGTGTTCCAGGCGGCGAATATGTCCCTGGGTATAAACCTTCTGAAATCCCTGGCCAGACAGGCTGCTTCGGTGCTTGGGAGCACGTTTGACATTGAAATCATCGAGAAGCATCATCGGACTAAACGGGATGCTCCAAGCGGTACCGCCCTGGTGCTCGCAGAGACTTTGAAGAGCGTGGTCGAACATCCCGTGGAATACGTTTTCGGGAGAAAGGACGCAAATCGGCTGAGGCGTATCGGGGAAATTGGAATCCACGCTGTGCGGGCAGGAAATATAGTCGGCGAGCACGACGTCTTATTTGCCGGAGAGGATGAGGTGGTCACTCTCCAGCATACGGCGTATGCAAAGGGTCTGTTCGCTTCAGGAGCCTTGAAGGCAGCGGAGTACATCGTGAGAAAGCCAACAGGTTTCTACTTGATGGAGCATATGATTGCAGAGAGCGGCACCGTGATGGATCTCAATACCAGTGACGCAGCTCTTGTCAGCTTCAAGCGGATTCCTGGTTCAATCGGAAACTCGCACCATATATGTGAGGTGTTTTCCCAGGCCGGCATCAGCATTGACATGATCAGCCAGACTAATACCGATGAAGGGTTTCACAGCTTGTCATTCAGTATAGACAGCAAAGACGCAAAAACTGCTGGTAAGGTGCTGAAGGAGCTCCAGGAACAAGAGAATACCCTCTCTGGAACACTGTTCACCGATCTGTGCAAGCTGACGGTGGATGGTATTGGTATGGAGACCCAGTCAGGCGCCGCATTAACGGTATTTGGGATCCTTGATGCGCTGCAGGTTGAGCCGAAGGCAGTATCCACTGCAGAAAAACAGATTTCCCTGCTCATAGGCAGTGATCACAGAGAGCCGGTGATCAATCAGCTCAAAGAGCACTACAACCTGCCGTAACCGTACGCTTCAGAAACAGCAGTGTATGTATGAAACATTGCTGAGGTGCGGTGTTATGCGAGGTCCTTTGTGTGCATATCTGCCTACGAGATGCCCATACGGCACTCATCAATACAGCCCATGGCAGGCGGTTCTTCCTTTAAGTAGTACCCATGACAGGCAGCAGCGCTGAGACCGCATACTCCCCTGAAACGGTCTAACTCCCGAAAACGGCATACCTTTGCGGGTATATACGGAAGAATGTGTTTTCTATGAATACATTTTGTTATTATATAGACAAAATGTTATCTTATTGGTAGGATGCTCACAACTGGGAGGATATTCTGGTGCGCTAGGATCTCGCGGGTTATGGTGCTGCGCAGAGAATGGGCAGGTTGAATGTTCAGCAGCGGCAGATACCATGGGAAGCCGTTCTGACTGCCTGGAGTATGAGCGCTTCCGTCGGGAACCGGGAAAACATGCAGAGGGTATGGTGATGACAGCCCAGTGGGGATACGGAAAGCAGGGGTTCTTCAGTAGAGAAGAAATAGTATATTTTTTATTATAGGAGCAGTGAAATGAGTATATTCAGAGGAGTTCATACGGCGATAATTACACCGTTCACATCTACCGGCGCGGTCGATGTGGGGGCACTGAAGCGGCTGGTGGAATACCAGATCGAATCCGGTATAGACGGGCTGGTGCCCTGCGGGACTACGGGAGAGAGTCCCACGCTTACCCACGCGGAACATGACCGAGTGATTGAACTCACGGTGCAGTATGCCGATGGGAGAGTCCCGGTAATAGCTGGTACAGGAAGCAACTCCACCGATGAGGCAATCCAGCTTTCCCAGCATGCCGAGCAGGCAGGAGTTGATGCGGTTTTGCTGGTTGCCCCGTACTACAACAAGCCGACTCAGAAGGGGCTCTATCTGCACTACAAGTCCATTGCTGAATCAGTATCCATACCGTGCATTATCTACAACATACAGGGGCGCACCGGCGTGAACATCGCAACGGATACGTTAATGCAGCTTATGAACGAGTTCGACAACATTGCCGCAGTGAAGGAGGCTTCCGGGAGCCTGGAGCAGATGAAGGAAGTAATAGCAGGAAGGCATGACCGATTCCTGGTCCTTTCGGGGGACGACAACATGACCGTGGATCTTATTGAAGCCGGTGGTGATGGCGTTATTTCCGTAGCGGCTAACCTGGTGCCGAATTATATGCGGGAGATGGTGGAGCATGCGCTTGCCGGAGATTTCAAGCGTGCCCGGGCGATTGAAAAGGAGCTCATGCCCCTGTTCAAAGCGTGTTTCGTAGAGACGAATCCCATTCCCATCAAGACCGCTCTCTCCATGTACGGGTGGTGCGAGGAAGTATTTCGTCTGCCCATGTGCCCGCTTTCCAGTGAAGGACATTACGAGGTGATCCGCACTGCCCTTGAAGGACTTACGATTTCCAGAGTCAAGGGCAGGTAGCATCATGGCTCGAGTGAACGAACACTACCGGAAACTTGCCGCGGGGTACCTCTTCCCGGAAATCGGCCGGAGGACCAGAGAATTCCAGCAGCAGCATCCTGATGCGCAGCTGCTGCGCCTCGGCATCGGGAACACCACTGAACCGCTTACTCCCTCTGTGATAGCAGGACTGCATAATGGGGTAGACCAGCTGGCAGACCGGGAAACCTACCGAGGATACGGGGATGAACAAGGCGACTTGGACCTCAGGGAGGCACTTGCACGGTTCTACAAGGGCAGGAGTATGGAGATCGCATCGGATGAGTTCTTCATCAGCGATGGAGCAAAGCCGGATTCCGGGAACATCCAGTCTATTTTCAGCCTTGATAGCCGGCCCGCTTTTCAGGATCCTGCGTACCCGGTCTATGTGGATACCAACGTCATCGCGGGCAGATCGGGTCCCTACAACCCGGACACAGGAACTTACGAACGGTTCATCTACATGCCCTGTACGAAGGAGAACCGATTTATTCCCGAACTGCCCAGCGAGCCTGCTGATTTGATCTACCTCTGCAGCCCCAATAACCCGACCGGTGCGGTGGCGACCCATGACGAACTCAAACGATTTGTGGACTATGCGCGGGACCGCAAGGCAGTAATCATCTTTGACGCATCATACTCGGAATACATCGATGATCCTGATCTGCCCAGATCCATATACGAGGTTGACGGGGCGAAGCAGTGCGCCATTGAAATCAACAGCTTTTCGAAGTTTGCCGGGTTCACCGGAGTTCGGCTCGGCTGGTCTGTAGTTCCCAAGGAGCTTACCGTCGCTGACAGCGATTTTGGAACGGTTCACAGCCTCTGGTTCAGGAGACAGACCACCTTCTTCAACGGCGCATCCAACATAGTGCAGCGTGGAGGCCTGGCTGTCCTTTCAGATGCGGGCCTGCAGGAGTGCGGTGAGCTAACCAGCTACTATATGGGAAATGCCCGGATCATCAAGGAAGGACTTCAGGAAATAGGCCTGCAGGCCTATGGAGGCGATAACGCCCCATATATCTGGATGGAAACACCCGGGGGAATGACATCCTGGGAGTTTTTTGACAAGCTTTTGTCTGAGGCCTGGGTTATCGGCACTCCGGGTTCAGGCTTCGGCCCTTCGGGAGAAGGGTACTTCCGGCTCAGCGCCTTCGGGCACCGGGAGGACATCAGCAGGGCAGTTGACCGCATACAAAAGCGGCTCACGCTGTAATTCAGGCTGCTTAGCGAGGAACAGTATGACTGATAAGCAATTTCCCTTGCACAAGGATAAGATCGCAGAACTGGCTGAGGTATACCCAACGCCGTTCTATCTCTATGATGAGCGGGCCATCAGGCAGCAGGCCCGGGATATGCGGGAAGACTTCTCGTGGGTGAAGGGGTTTGCCAATTTCTTTGCTGTGAAGGCATGTCCAAATCCTGCAATCATTCAGATGCTCATGGAAGAGGGATTCGGGGCAGACTGCAGCTCCCTCCCGGAGCTGCTGCTTGCCAGGTCAGTGGGACTTGAAGGCGAGCAGATTATGTTCACCTCAAACAACACCCCCGCAGAGGAATTTTCCCTGGCTGCATCTATGGGAGCTGTAATCAATCTCGACGACATTTCCCATATTCCGCTGCTTGAACGTACTTCAGGAGTCCCTGAACTCGCATGCTTCCGCTACAATCCCGGCACATCCCGCAGCGGCAATGTGATTATCGGCGAGCCTGTGGAAGCTAAATACGGGATCACCCGTGACCAGCTTGTGGACGCCTACCGCACCATGAAGCAGAAAGGGTCGAAGCGCTTCGGCCTCCATACGATGGTGGCTTCCAACGAGCTGCAGGAGTCCTACTTTGTGGAGACTGCCCGCATGCTCTTCGAGCTCGCGGTGGAACTTCAGCGTGAAGCGGGAATCAGGCTGGAATTCGTCAACATGGGAGGAGGAATCGGCATTCCTTACCTGCCCGGGCAGAAGCCGGTGGACCTTAAGGTGCTTTCAGCCGGCATACGGGGACTCTATGAACAGATAATCGTTCCCGAAGGGCTTGACCCCTTGCGGATTGTCTTTGAGTGCGGCAGGGTGGTCACCGGTCCCTACGGGTACTTGGTGAGCAGTGTGCGGCATGTGGCGAAAAAGTATAAGACCTATGTGGGTCTTGATGCCACTATGGCAAACCTTATGCGGCCTGCCATGTATGGAGCGTACCACCACATCACGGTGCTTGGAAAGGAAAACGCGCCTCTTTCTATGCGATGTGATGTCACAGGAAGCCTCTGTGAAAACAACGATAAGTTTGCTATTGACCGCATGCTCCCGGAAGTTGATCCGGGAGATCTGGTGGTAATACACGATGCCGGAGCGCACGGACATGCCATGGGATTCAACTATAACGGCAAGCTGAGATCCGCCGAACTGCTATTCAAGGAAGACGGCACAGTCCAGCTGATCCGACGTGCGGAGACGGTGGATGACTACTTTTCCACACTCAGGTATCCAGGATCGCCCTATCAGATCTAGCACTATGCACATTACCTCGCTTGTGGTAAGACAAGATAATACTAACTAGCAGGAGCGTACAGGAAGGGCATGAAAGGCAGGAACATCAGGGCATACGTGGTAGATGTGCTCAACGGCATGGCTCAGGGACTGTTCGGGTCCCTCATCATCGGGCTGATCCTCATTCAGATCGGCAGATACAGCGGATGGAACCTGCTTGAGCGGTTCGGCTCCTTTTCCCAGTATATGATGGGGCCGGCCATCGGGGCGGGGGTGGCCTTCGCGGTGGGAGCTTCACCATTAGGCATATTCGCTTCCGTCATAACCGGGGCAATCGGTGCGGGCACCATCGTCATCAGCAGTGGGGCTGCGCCGACGCTGATCATCGGTGAGCCCGTCGGGGCACTGATTGCGGCACTTGCAGGCGCTGAGGCAAGCAAGCTCATCCAAGGGAAAACCAAAGTAGACATCATTCTTGTGCCTGCTGCGGCCATCATAGTCGGCGGGCTTGCCGGGACGGCAATTGCTCCCGCTGTTGCCGCCATGATGCAGGCCATCGGCGCATTCATCAACTACCTCACCACTCTCTATCCCTTTCCCATGGGAGTGCTTATCGCGGTGACCATGGGCATGATACTCACCCTTCCCATAAGCAGCGCTGCGGTTGCCATATCACTGGGACTCAGCGGGCTTGCCGCGGGGGCAGCCACAGTGGGGTGCGCCTGCCAGATGGTCGGATTTGCCGTTACCAGCTACCGGGAAAACCGGATCGGCGGACTCATCAGCCAGGGGCTGGGGACCTCCATGATCCAGATGCCCAATATCGTAAAGAACTGGCGCATCTGGATACCGCCTATCACCGCCTCGGCAATCCTAGGACCGGTAGCAACGGTCTGGTTCAAAATGGAGAACAGCAGCATAGGTGCCGGCATGGGCACCAGCGGACTTGTAGGGCAGGTAGCTACCCTTGAAGTGATGGGGGTCTCAGCTGTGTGGAAAGCTGCCCTCCTGCATTTTCTGCTGCCCGCACTCCTGGCTTTTGCCGTAAGTGAGTTTATGCGGGCTAAAGGGTGGATACGCTTCGGTGATATGGCCCTTCACGTAGCTGATCCAGTTAAAGAGTGAACAGTAGATCCTCGTAGGACGGGTACGGCCAGATGCTTCGGTCTGTGAGTTTCTCCAGTACATCTCCGTTATATCGCAGCGTATCCATAGCTGGGACCACCTTGTAGCGATATGCCTTCGCCTGTTCAAGAATATTCTCAAGAGCTAGGGCATTATCCGCTTCATGCTTGACCTTGTCTGCCGCTTCATAGAGATTTTCCAGATGTTCGGACAGCTGGGTCAGCAGATCCCGCTGTCTCGCTGTGCCAAGTTTGAGGGATTCCTGATGCATCACCGCCTCGGCTACTGCAGTCATGTAACGGGTTACTGCCGGAGCGATCTGCCTTCTTGCCATTTCCACCATGATTCCTGCCTCAATGTTGATCTGCTTGCTGTAGCTCTCAAGGTATATCTCCTTTCGTGACGCAAGTTCCGCCCTGCTGAATACCCGCAGGTTCTCAAGCATGGTTACATGTTCTTCACGCAGAAGTTCGGGCAAGGCCTCCACGGTAGAGGAGAGGTTCGGCAGCCCCCGCTTTTCCGCCTCCTTGATCCATTCCTCGGAATATCCGTTTCCGTTAAATATGATTCTCCGGTGATTGCGGTATGACTCGATGATAATCCGTTTCACCTCTTCCATAGGGTTGCTGGTTTTCTCGAGCCTATCTGCCGCCTTATTCAGCACCATGGCAACCGAACTGTTGAGAATGACGTTCGGGCCTGCAAGTGACTGAGATGATCCTACCATGCGGAACTCGAACTTGTCTCCCGTGAACGCAAACGGGGAAGTACGGTTGCGGTCTGTCAGGTCTCGAGGGAAGTTAGGAAGGATGTTCACCCCGATTTCCATAGTTTCACTGCGCTTACTGTGTGAAGTTCCGTTAGTCAGGTCATCAAGAATGGAGGAGAGCTGGTCTCCCAGGAAAATAGAGATAATGGCCGGAGGAGCTTCGTTAGCCCCGAGGCGGTGATCGTTGCCCGGGTTTGCAGCTGACAGGCGCAGCAGGGACGCACAGGTGT
>SKXS01000264.1 GCA_007128345.1 Spirochaetia bacterium | reverse complement strand
TCATTTTCTCCAAATAAATATGTCTGCTTTGTTTCAATAATTTTTGCCAAGTCCCGCCGTGATGTGAGGGATATAGTATAGTCATCCAATTTATCTGTATACAGAGGACCCCTTGCTTTGCTTACAACAAGATTGTCTAATCCGTCATACATCATTACAACGGCAAGCTCATACTGGACGAGATCCTCAAGAGCTTCAAGGATCATGTCGAGGGTCTGTTCTGACTGCAACAGCTTTTGATACGAAATCTCGATAATTGCCCTCCTTGATGAAGTACCGGTAAATCGGTAATACCGATATATCAATGTCATAGTAACCGATATTTCGGTGTTATTCAAGATACATTTTCAATTATTTTTTTATTTCCTTTGATAACTATGTGTTACTACTTTTGTTTTCCTTGGCATACAACTTGCTTAACATAAACAGAAAACAATCGATTAAGGAGTAATGAAGTATGGATGAGAAATTATTTTCTATGCCTCTTTTGGGAGACCGGTTCCCTGACATTGAAGTATCAACTACCCATGGTCCAATGAGAATTCCGGAAGATTTCAAGGGTAAATGGGTTGTGCTCTTCAGCCATCCGGCAGATTTCACTCCGGTATGCACTACTGAATTTACAGCATTTCAAGAGCGTATTGAGGATTTTAATAAGCTCAATGTGTCTCTAATCGGCATGTCTGTAGATCAGATATTCAGTCATATTAAATGGGTTGAATGGATAAAGGAACACCTTGACGTAGATATCACCTACCCGATCATCGCTGCAAATGATGCTATTGCATTAAAACTTGGCATGCTTCACCCCGGGAAAGGAACGAATACAGTTCGTGCAGTATTTGTCATAGACCCAACTGGCAATGTACGCCTGGTTCTTTATTATCCACAGGAAATCGGCAGAAACATTGATGAAGTGGTCCGTGCAGTGAAAGCCCTTGTCACATCAGACAAGAACAAAGTTGCTGTTCCTGCAAACTGGCCCCATAACACTATGCTTGGCGGGCGGGTAATCGTTCCGCCCCCCAATAATATAGAAGACGCCAAAAAACGTTTGGATGTCTACGAAGGATATGACTGGTGGTTCTGTCACAAGGAACTGCCTTAGTGTCATAGCGGCTCCACGGGGGCACACTTATACCATGTGATGGGGGGATGTATCCCCAACCGCAGACTTCATGTCTGCGGTTTTTTATCTTCTCTTTGTGAAGGTTTTGCGATTTACTTGAGTATATGGATATCTGCGTTGGAATGGTGTTCTCTCTGCTGTAGTAGCTAGGCGCAAAAACTCAATCATATGCTTGAGCTTTAAACAAATAATTTCTCAAGCAGTCTCACATGTACGGATGTGGCTTACCTTTTCCAAGATCTTGGCGCTGCATGTTCTGTTATTCAATGTTAACCGGTCTGGCCCTTGAGAGGCTCCTTTATATCATAGTTTCTGGTATCAAAGGATTCTTTATTGCAGTTTTACTCATATCTAGGAATTTCTTTGACCTAACCCTCGGAATAGCTTACCAACGTTCAGTCTGTCTCCAGCTGTTGCGGTAAAAGCACTCATAAGGACCATCCCCTGTTCCTGCTTCATTTTTGATCATCTGGATTATGGATCTTATATTCCGGTACAACTATGGCAGTTCCGGCAGTTCTATCAAACATCCAACCTGCCTATGCAGCATTGCGTGTTGCAGGATTGGAAAATATTATCTACACTCATACTCCTGAAAGCGTCCCTTATGCTGATTATTCTTACGATATACTCCGAAAGATTTGCAGGTGTTGCTAAGGTATAGTAAACTATGGTACCTGCTGATACATACAGTCGGGGGAGCACCATGACGATAAGAACTAGTATGCGGTTTATCTTCTTATGGATTGTACTCTTTGTGGTATGGATGATCTATACACTCGACTTTCATGCCGAATCGCTCATACTAGGGATAAGCCTTTCCATGATCGTAACAGTGTTTTCGTATCCTGTTTTCTTCAACAGAGAACAAGCTCTTGAAAGCCGCATCATTTACCGGTGGGACCTGGCTGTTCTTTATTTCATATTCCTTATAATTCAAAGTTACCTGGCAAGTTTCACTTTAATCTATCAGATGCTTACCGGCAGATATTCTTCGGGTGTAGTCAGAATAAAAACCCGCCTGAAATCACGAATAGGAAAGACTATGATGGCAAATACTATATCGCTCATACCTGGTACGCTGTCATTATGGCTTGAAGGTAATTATATCTATGTGCACTGGTTTGACCAGAAAACCAAGCATCGGCTGCAGGCTGAGCGAATCATTAAGGAGCCTATGGAGTCTGTGCTCATGAAGCTGTTTGGCTAGGAGATGATACATGCTGTATGTGATCTACATACTGGCAGGCATCGCCCTTATGAGTCTCTTTAGACTTATAGTCGGGCCGACGTTCCAGGACCGTCTGCTTTCATTATCTCTTGTCTCGGTAATACTGGTGCTGATGCTGTGCGTACTGGCAGTGTACCTTGATCAGAGCTTCTATCTTGATATAGCCATGGTCTACGCTCTTCTCTCTTTTGGAGAGATAGTGGCTTTTGTGAAGATTCATTACTGGAGGAAGCACAGATGATTGCAAGCTGGATACTGATGAGCATCGGACTGCTTATCATGGGCTTTGGTTCATTAGGCACCATCATACTTCCTGATCTCTTCCAGCGATTCCATGCTGCTACCAAGTGCGGAGTATCAGGAGCATTTTCACTCATTATTGGTTTAGCAATATACTCAGGAAGTCTTGAATATATCATGAAATTCCTTGTAATTTTTTTGTTTCTCATTATTACCTCTCCTCTCATAGCACATATGCTGGCGTTATCAAGGATACCAGAAAACCAGAAAAACCTAGAGGAGGATTCCGAATGCTGAATACCTTCATATATCTGTTGATGATCATGGCTGCACTGTTCATGGTCGCGTCACGAGAAATTATTCGCTCTCTGATCTGGCTCAGTGTCTTCAGTATTCTTCTTACTTTCCAGTATGCGCTGCTGCAGGCTCCAGATGTAGCCATAACAGAGGCAGCTCTTGGCACTGGACTTTCCACCCTTGTGTTCCTCACTGCTATCAGAAAAACAAGAGAAAAGCCTCAACAGCGCGAAACCACCCATGGAGGTAGTTATACAGATGATTAATCTGCTGCAGTACTTTACCAGAAAATCTATTCTTCCGCTTACGGACATACCCTATCACCAGGTCATGAGCTATCTGATCTCCCATTGCCTTGCTGATTACCCGTCCCATATACAGGAGGAAGCACTTACCACAATCCAAAGTAAGAGCCGTACCCGCTCCCCCCAGGATATCAACTTAGGAAGAGGTTTTGCCCTCATACACGCAAAAGTAGACAAAGTAGACCATATCCACCTGGTTGTGGGCATCCTTCCCAAGGCAAAAAAACTGCTTAAAGGGGAAAAAGTCCAAAGTCTCTTTTGCATCATTATCCCAAGTTCAGAGAGCAGAATCTACTTGAGCATGCTGGCTCGGTTAGGTCGAATGCTTCGAGACCCGGAAGCAGCCAAAGCTTTCAAGCATGCAGGCAAGCTGTTATCCCAAGGAAAGCATGATGAAGGTTCAGATATAATCATATCGTACGTAACCAAGTTTGAAGTGGAATAGGAATAGTATGAAACTACTCATAATAATCCTCAAGCAAGAGCATCTGCTCGACCAGGTTTCATCAATCCTGCTCGAAGTAGGATTATATGGTTCTACTGTCCTAGATGGTGAGAACATCGAAACACTTGCTGATTCACCCATGCCGCTGTTTTCTTCATTCAAGAGCTTATTTGGAGAAGACTATTCATACAACAGAACAATTATCTCTCCTGTGGAGAATAATGAAAGTATACAGGATTTCCTGAATATTTGCGCTCATGAAGGGATAGACTTATCGGATCCGGAGATAGGGGTCTTACTGACAGTGCCATGTCTGATCTATACCGGAGAGAACAGTAACGAGCTATGAACCTAAAAGAATCTCAGATTCTGGAGACGGCTTTAACTAAACTATTTCCCTTTGCATTGCTTTTCAGCGGGTATGTTTTTTCTTACGGAGGAGCGTTCCCAGGGGGAGGTTTTCAGGCAGGAGTAATCATCGGAACGTTCATTGTAATTTTGGAATTGGTATTCGAACGAAAGATTTACAGCAATCCTGTGTTTGAACGAATTGAGCTGACTGGAATCCTATTCCTTGGGATTGCCCTGATCGCAGGATTCATGATATCAGGATATCCATTTGGTGGACTATACAGCTACGGCGGCAGCAGCTATCCCCTGGCAAATGCAATGATTTGGTTTCTCAATATGGCGATATTCCTTGAAGTTTCCGGTTCAATGGTCCTGATATTCAGAAACTTCCTCTTTTGGGAATCTGATGATACAGTTCGTATCGCATCACCGCACCTACAGCAGGCTGTAATGCCGCAGGAATCTACCGTACTACGTATTCCCCAGACAAAAAGAAAGAAAGAATTTCTTTGCGTTGCTGTTATAGCCGCTTTGCTCATAGCAGTCAGCGTTATTGTAATCCTCCTGTTTATGCCTGCGTATACACCGACAGTCCATCATGGAGAGATGGATGTAATTCGCATGACTGCATCTGAGTACTCCATCAGGAACATGGTATCTGTAGTCTACCTCGGTCCCAGGGTAATCGATACGTTCCTTGAGGTTATGGTGGTCATACTGACTGTATTAGGCATCAAGGTAGTCAGGGGGAGCAGATGAGCTTGATTATCTTGGCAATTGGAATTTTTGGACTCATCACTGCTGATAATCTCATTAAGAAAATTATGTGCCTGTCTGTTATTGAAAATACAATTATTCTGAATTTCATCAGCTCGGGATATATCACCGGGGCAGCTGCACCGATCCTGACAGCAAAAGACATTGCCACAGTTGATCCGGTACCCCAAGCGCTTATGCTTACTGCTATTGTCATTGGGGTATGTTTCAATTCCCTAGCTATTGCCTGTATCGTAAAACTACATGAGAAGACCAGCACCGTTCTGGTATCGGAGCTTCATGAATTTTGAACCATTGCTTCAGACATTGCAGGTTGAGGAGCTGTTTAGAATCCTGTGGATCAGCTATCCTATCATCCCACTAATCACAATGATGATTGCTTTGGCATTGAAGTATCTTTTTGCTAAGCAAAAAATAATATACGCTGCGGGGGTCTCACTGATCCTTCAAATCCTGACTGCTGCTGCAATAATATTGCTCAGCAGGGAAATATCTGGCGAGCGGTATTACCAGCTGATGGATTCAAGAATTAGTATCACGTTTCATTACGGAATAGAAAAGCTTTACTTTATGGGAGCACTAACTGTCCCCATGATTCTTGCTCTTTTCAGGCTTAAGAGCTTGAATACTCCTGAGATGTACCTGATATTCCTTTTCTATCTGGCAGGGTGTTCAGGGCTGATTGTTACTGGGGATGTATTCAATTTTTTTGTTTTCTATGAACTCATGATCATGGGAGCCTATGTTCTCATATCTGTCAAACACGAGTACAGCGCATCAGTTAAGTATATGGTTTTCGGAGCAGTGAGTTCCGCGATTTTCCTTGGCGGTATCGTTGTACTCTACAGTTCAGGAGCTTATTTCAGCTTCAGTTTTCTGTATCAGATACACGATTATGAAACCTATCCAATGATAATTGCTATCTATCTCTTCTGTATTGCTTTTTTCATCAAAGGAGCTTTCTTGCCTGTATCAGGATGGGTCGCCCCATGCCATTCTGCAGCAAATTCACTCGTATCATCGTTTTTAGCCAGCTACACTATATTTACCGGAATACTTGGACTCTACTATTTAGTCATTCTCCCGGCAGAGATACTTGGTGCCGATCAGCTCTTAACCATAATCCGCATCATATCTTTGCTGACAATTGGCGCCGCTTCACTCATCATCTTTTTCGAACGTGAATACAAACGGGTAATTGCAGCGAGTACCGTATACACCATCGGAATCGTTGGACTGCTCATGTCGCACGGACTGCAAATCCCCGCACTCTGGTATGTGCTGATCCATGCGCCGTATAAATCACTGCTTTTCTATATGTATGAAGAGTTCGAGGACAACGATTCAACCATTAAGGCGAGCCTTCTGTTGTTCATCCTTTTTGGCATTGCGCTGCTGTATACGGGCGGATTCTTCCCTTCAGCAACGAGTACCATTAAGCTTTCCCTTGGTTCTGTAGACATAGCTTGGTACAAATGGTTTATCTTAGTTACAGCAGGAATACTCATAGGTGGTTTCACAAAATACCGATTTAAAGTACGTGCTCGAGGAATACCTTCAGCAGCATCAATTACTGCTTTGCTCATCATCATTGGGTATTCATCTGTTTATTTTTCATCAACAGGATTTCCCTTGCCTTCCTGGAGAGACATGCTAATTGAATACCTTGTGCTGCTGACAGCTGCAGGTATCAGCAGAACTCTCTATATGAGAGCCCCCGTGCTTCACAACGTTGATAAGAAAACAATCTATCGCAACCTGAACCAGGAACTCCTGCTTATCTTTGTCATCCTCATCACCGTTGGTATTTGGATGTTCTTTCCTTATGCCGGTTGAGCTGTGGCTATGCACCTGGACAGCTCATATCAGCAAACACATCTTCCCGCTCTCACCTCCGTCCCTTTTTTACTAGACGATTGACTTATCTGTGAGTATGTTACAGTAAAGGAGTTTTAGTATGACAAAAAAAGTAATGCTTTTATCTCTTTTGTTCATACTCGGTGCTTTAGCCCTTGTACTAGCAATGAGGAACCCGGAAAGCGAAGCTGCTGGTATTCAAGCATACCGTTCACCAGAGCTGCTGCAGGAACTCATACGAGAACAGCATGAAGCATATCTGCTCATTGATGTACGCACACCCGCAGAATTTCGTGAAGGATACATCTACTCCGCAGCAAACATACCAGTAGACCGCATTGCATCAACTCCTCCTGATGTATCCAAGGATCACCTCATTATTGTATACTGCAGGACTGGAAACAGATCAGCACAAGCCAGAAGAACGCTTGAAAGCCTGGGATACACTCAGATTGTTGATTTTGGCGGCATTAACCGATGGCCATACAACCTTGAGGGAGGGCTATAGCGTCTCGAAGTAGATTATGCTGCAGCTTGCTGAAGCGCCTTCTCAGCGAGAAGGCTACTCAAGCTTGGCAGCCATGGATAGTATGCTTCCATAAAGATCTTCTATGCGTTTTCCAACAGGACGTTTGTCATAGATATCCAGTATTCCTTCCATAAATTCAGCAAATCTAATAAATCCTCTCCGATGCATGGTGTCGTTTAAGGTACGGATCACCGCATCCCTGGTTTCTTCAGCATACGTATCATGGCAGTAGAGTCCGTACAGTCCCCAGGTCATGTACTCATTGAAAATCAAAGCAGCCCCATTGTATCCCCTGCCTGTATGCCAGGCAGATCTGTTGGCAAAAATTCTTGAAATCCTTAGACGATTCAGGAACTTATCGGTGACCGGATTCACGTAGTTATGATCAATCTCAGTAAAAACCAGTAGTGAAGCAAAGGCATGTACCTGCTCCTCTGAGATTACCCCCTGCTGACTCAGCTCTCTATAGCGATGATTCACTGTGGGCACACACATGACAATTTCACTCCAATCACCTTCTGTCTCTCTGAACAAATAGGTATATTGTGTACCCAGAAGCAGCGGAGAAAGAACCACCCGATAGCTCTGGTGGCTGATAGAAAAGTGGCTCTCAAGCCATGTGCGCATATGTGCTAAAGGCACCAGATCGGTATAGATATCCATTTCATAGGCGTAGTAGTTCTCCATGAGGCCAAAGAATGATTTGAAATCGCTAACTGCAATAAAATCCTCTATGAGATGACGATCGATCGCATACGTTTCAAAGTAGTCAGAGACCGGATGAACTCCCCTTTCTTTCAGCTGGCTGTTTTCAATCTGGAAACCGAATGTACGCCCCAGAGCTTCAAGCGACCTGGACTGGACCAATCTGTGAACATGAGCGACCGCAGGATGATCGCTGTAAGGTGCAAAAAAATCGGCAGCTTCTTGCCAGTATGCTGTAGATCTATTGAGCATCTGCGTCTGCTGTGAACTCTCTTCAGCCAATGCAGCCAATATGTGGAAGAGCTCAAAAGCCTGAGGAACTTCAACTGCAATTGATTGATTGTGTTTTTCCATATAGGAGTCTGTGAACGAGACAAGATTATAATTAGTTGTTATCATACGATTTAATGGCTGTATAAAAAATCTGCTCACAATGAAGGTGATAAGAGCCACTATCACCACGATGATAATGAGGAGACGAACCCTTCGTCGTATTCGCGATATATGCATACCGTTAGTCCTGTTTGGTTAAGTGAAAAAACTATATGAAAATGACAGCACCCTCAGCTCAGCATACGCCTGTTTGAGATACAATCATACGATGTAAAGACAAAGTTGTACAGCAATGTAAGCAAGCTTACGAAAGCCAGAGATGTGCCGCATAAGCTACATCTGTATGTTATGTACAGCCCCGGCTGCCTGTCAGTTCAGCGTGATAACTGCTCCTGGCAAATGGTTCTGATATTACCCAGGAAAATCCTATGGCTAGTGCTTGATCAGCCCACCAGGAAAATTGATCTGGTGTTACAAATGCTGCTACATCAAGAGAATCCTTGGAAGGTTTCAGATACTGGCCGATACAAATCCGTTCACACCCTGCATCTCTTAAATCATGCAGCACCTGGAATACTTCTGATTCACGCTCCCCTAATCCGAGCATCAGCGAGGACTTGACAGGAAGATCTGGATACTGCTGCTTGGCTTTTTTCAAAAGATTCAGGGAACGCTGATAGCTGCTGCCCGGCCTGACTTGTTTGTAAAGTCTAGGAACTGTTTCAACATTATGGCAGAAAACAAAGGGGAAAGCCTCGCTTAGGATATCCAGTGCATGCTGCTGGATACCCATAAAATCTGGAACAAGAAGTTCAAACCGCATATCTTGATTTATCCTTCGGCAAGCAGCTACTACATCCCGAAACTGGGCAGCACCGCCGTCCGGCAGATCATCTCTGTTAACACTGGTAATGACAAGATACTGAATACCCAGTTTCTGTGTAAAAAGTGCCACACGTTCCGGTTCTCCTCTATCAGGAGGTTCCGGCTTGCCATGTACTACCGAACAGAACGGGCAGTTCCTCGTACATGTCCTTCCAAGAATTAGTACCGTTGCTGTTCCCCTGGCCCAGCATTCTCCTTGGTTTGGACATCTGGCCTCGCTGCATATGGTATCAATGCCAAGTGTGTGCAGGTACCGTTCGGTCTCCAGGTACTGAGCACCGGCGCCCAGCCTTCTGCGTATCCACGGAGGCAGCGGGGTGCGACGTTCACTCATTTCGGCTCCTCATCCTATGATTTTTTGGCAGGGAGGTGTGCTCTGCAGCTTATTTCCGCAGCAGCTTTCACCTCTCCCATGGAAAGCGTTATACCTGTTTCCGCTTCAGCACTGGTCATATGCACATCCTCTATCCCGCATGGCACCATATGGCTGAATATCGAAAGATCATTACTGAGGTTTATAGCAATACCATGAAGCGTTACCCCTCTCATGATCTGAACTCCTACTGAGGCAATCTTCCTGTCCCCAACCCATAGTCCGGGATACCGGTTTCTTCGCTCTGAACTGACTCCATATAAACTGAGTACATCCATACCCACCTGCTCAAGGTAGTGCACAAACGGCGCCACGCGAAACCCAAGGCCGGCGAGCTGCACGATCGGGTAGATGACCAGCTGTCCTGGATTATGAGCAGTCACCCCTCCTCCCCTGCGGATTGGAACCAAATCAATGCCGGATTCAGCGAGAGAATCCTTTGATGATACAAGAAGGTTGTGATCCTTGCGTATGCCCATGGTCACCACCGGATTGTGTTCCAGAAAAAGACAAACCGATGGAATATATGATGCTCCCACGAGACGGTTCAGCTTCAACTGGAGAGCAAGTGCTTGGCGGTATCCCACAATACCGCAGTCGAGCATCACAAGCGGCCCTTTCATGGAATGAAGAGATGCTTCAATATCTGTACCCAGCTCCTGCAGTGAAACCATGGCCAATAGTGTCAGCTATCCTCCAGTTTGTCAATTTATTCAGATGAATTTCCTGCTTGACAATACCTGGGTCGCAGAACACATTATAGGTATGTCAAAGGAGGATGCAATGACCGACACAACTGACAGCTCTGAGTCAAGACGCTGGTATACATTGGATGTACATCCCTATGTGTTTTTCATTTCCTCATTCATTATCTGTGCATCCGTACTGTTAACAATTGTGTTCCATTCCAGGCTTGATACCCTGTTTGCGTCCCTGCAGGCCGGTATTGCCAACCTGGCTGGATGGTTCTTTGTACTCACCATGAATATCATCCTGGTCTTTGTGTTTGTTCTGCTCTTTGGCCGTCATGGCAATGTCCGTCTTGGCGGTGACGATGCGAAGCCGGAGTTTTCACGGCTGGCATGGTTTTCCATGCTCTTTAGTGCCGGCATGGGAATCGGTTTGCTCTTCTATGGTGTTGCCGAGCCAATGTTTCACTACATCGCATCTCCTCTCGCAGAATCGGGAACACCCGACGCCGCCCGCACGGCCATGGACTTGACATTCCTGCACTGGGGGCTTCACCCATGGGGGGTCTACACGCTCGTAGGTCTCTCGCTTGCCTTCTTCAGCTTCAATAAAGGGCTTCCTCTATCTATCAGATCTGTCTTCTATCCTCTCCTGGGTGAAAAGATCTACGGCCCCATCGGCAACATCATAGATATTCTTGCCACAGTTGCCACTTTGTTCGGTGTGGCTACATCCCTCGGCCTTGGGGTTCAGCAGGTTAACGCCGGAATTCACTACCTATTCGGCATAGAGCAGAGTGCCACGGTCCAACTCCTGCTGATAGCAGGTATTACCTTCCTGGCAACCTGGTCAGTAGTGGCAGGTCTCAACGCAGGCATTAAGCGATTATCTGAAATTAATCTGATTATGGCAGTGCTGCTTATGTTCTTCGTCCTGATCCTCGGTCCTACCCTATTCATCCTCAATGCGTTTGGAGAAAACATCGGCTACTATATACAGAACCTACCAAGACTTGCCACCTGGAACGAAACCTACGAAGACACCACATGGCAGCATGGATGGACAGTTTTCTACTGGGGATGGTGGATAGCCTGGTCACCCTTTGTCGGGATGTTCATCGCAAGGGTATCATACGGCAGAACAGTGAGGGAGTTTATCTTGGGCGTACTCTTCATTCCGACACTGATCACCTTTGTATGGATCACCATATTTGGAAACACCGCAATCAGCATCGAACTGCTCGGCCCAGGAGGAATTGCACAGGCTGTACAGGATAACTTACCGGTATCGCTGTTCGTGCTGCTGGAGCATTTCCCCTTAGCCGCTGTCACCTCCTTCCTGAGCGTGCTGGTGATAGTAACATTCTTCGTCACGTCTTCAGATTCAGGATCTATGGTGATAGATATCATCACTGCCGGCGGGAATCCCGACCCGCCCGTACTCCAGCGGCTCTTTTGGGCTATCCTGGAAGGAGTGACCGCGGCGGCTCTCCTGGTTGGCGGCGGTCTGATGGCCCTGCAGACAGCTGCAATCACCACAGGGCTGCCGTTTGCCCTGGTGCTCTTATGTATGTGCTACAGCCTTACCAAAGGTTTGAAGGAGTACAAAGGCCCTCTTGGATTCATGATGCCGCCGTATGAGCACGGTACTCGCCTGATTACCGAATACAGTTACGCAGCTCCCGCAACATTTGGCAGACGTAAGTTCTGGACCGCAAAATCCAGAAGGAGTACATCCGGTAAAAAGAGACCCAATACTGGCAAACAGGAGGATTGATATGCTGGAATCAGTAAGACTTCGCTACGAAGGATGCTGCATGATGCTCATGAGTATAGAGGAGGACCGGGGAATTTTTTTGGGAAGCGCCTTCCTGGTTCACAGCAAGGGATACGCCTTAACGGCAGCACATATACTACCGAACAAGGCAGAACTTGGACTGGTTCCGGCTCAGCCGGCGGGATCCTTTGTACCTCTTACCATGGAGCAGGTTACACCCGTGCCGGTAGAGGTGGTGCGCCGTGACACTGAACATGATGTTGCCCTGCTGAAACTGATACCTGACCTTGGAATTGCAGTACCTTCACATATCATGGGAAATCCGGCAGAAACTCCACTGGGAACCACCGTGATGTCCATGGGCTTTTCCTTTGCTCATTATCGACTCCATTCTGTCGTTTCACTCCAGGCTACCTTATCAGCAAAGGTGCTCAGTGCACATCAGGCACATATACTCCTCTTCGATACCCCTATCCATCCGGGTGACGCTGGAGGCCCTCTCATAAATGCTCGGGATGAACGGATCATTGGGGTCGTGCTCGGACCTTTTGCAGCATCGGATCTGGTAGCTGAGAGCACTGGCAGCAAACCAGATAGTGCATCTTCAGCAATATCGCAGGCAATATCTATTGAGTACGGTATTGAACTCATGAAACAGGAGGGGCTGGATCTGCTCTAGCCCGTTATGCACACAGTCTTTATTCCTGTATCAATCTGTCTGGATTAAAGGTGAGATCCTCATCGCGGTAGATGCATGCGCTGAACTGACCAGGCTGATACTCAAACAGTTCATGGCTGCAGCTGCTGCACTGAGGCGTCACGTACGGGCATCTTGGGGTGAACCTGCATCCCGCCGGAAGGTTGATTTGGTCAGGAACTTCATCATCTATGATAATCCGTTGCTTCTTATAATCCGGATCTGCCACCGGTACTGACGCAAAAAGCACCTTGGTGTACGGATGCATGGGTTTCGACAGCACATCGTCAACAGAACCGTGCTCGACAATCTTGCCCAAATACATAACGGCAATTCTGTCACACAGGTATTTGATAGTTGACAGGTCATGGGATACGTAGAGCATGGTCAGCCCCATATCCTTACGAAGCCGTTTGAGGAGATTGAGGATATCCGCCCTGATGGAGACATCCAGCATGGATACCGGCTCATCCGCCACAAGAAACTTTGGCTCAAGCACAATACCCCGGGCAATGGCCACACGCTGCCGCTGTCCGCCTGATAGCTCATGGGGATAACTGTACAGGTAGTGGTCAGGGGGCTTAAGTTCGGCAATCTCAAGGGCACGCTTCACCCGCTTCAGCAGTTCCTTCTTATTTTTAACTCCGTGAATCTTTAAGGGTTCGGCAATGGTCTCAAATATATTGAATCGGGGATTCAGGGTTTCGTAGGGATCCTGGAAGATCATCTGGATTTCCTTCCTGAACCGTTTGGCGTCCTCTTTTGAGTCCGCCTCCAGAGGATGTCCGTCAAATACAATATCTCCATCGGTCTTATCCTGAAGCCGAACGATGATTTCTCCTGTTGTGGTTTTTCCTGATCCGCTCTCCCCCGCCAGACCGAGTATCTCTCCTCGGTTGATGACCAGCGACACATCGTCAACCGCCTTCACGTACTGTTTCGCATGGTTGAACATGTCACGGAATCCCTTTCTGACAGGATAGTATTTCTTCAGGCTGCTGATGGTGATTAACGGTTTCTCATGCATACTCAACTGCTCCCTTTTCCATGTACTCCCGTATCAGGCGCTCACGTACCACTTCCCAGGTGTCCCTGTGACTGGAACGTTCTCTGAACTCCTCCACCCGCTCGGGAAAGTGGCATGCCACTTTGTGTCCAGGCTCAGGCTCGTAGAATAAAGGCAATTCCACTGCACATTTCTGCTGTGCAAACGGGCACCGTTCATTAAACCTGCATCCCTTGAGCTCAAGCAGGAGATTCGGGGGAGTGCCTGGAATAGATATAAGCTCATCAGTGATCTCGGTGATCAGGGGAAACGCATTCTTTAGCCCTAGTGAATAGGGATGGAACGGGCGGCGGAAAAAAGTATCCGTCGGAGACATCTCCATGACTTTGCCTCCGTACATCACCACAATGGTTTCACAAATTTCTGATACCACAGAAATGTCGTGGGTAATGAATATCATGGAGCTGTTGATTTCCTTCTGTATCTTGATAATGCGGTGGAGAATCCTGTCCTGCACCACCACATCAAGAGCAGTCGTGGGTTCATCGGCAATGATGAGAGACGGGTTGAGCGACAGGGCCATGGCAATTACTGCGCGCTGTTTCATTCCCCCGCTCATCTGATGAGGGAAGCTTCTCATGCGCTTTTCTTCAAGGCCTACCATTTCAAAGACTTCAACAGCCCGCTTGTATGCCCCACGGTTCCCGAAGGATGTATGGGCCATGATCCCTTCCACCAGCTGGTCTCCGATCGTGTAGACCGGGTTGAGGGCGTTCATGGCACTCTGGGAAATCATGGCAATTTCCTTCAGCCTGAGGCGCCGTACCGCTTCCTTGCTCAAACCTACCAGTTCCCGGCCGTTGAGCGTAATTGAACCCCTGGTGATGGCTCCGTTTTTTGGCAGCAGTTGCATGAGCCCCTTGGCAATAGTAGTCTTGCCGCACCCGCTCTCGCCGACGATCCCCATGCTCTCACCTTTGCGCAGTGAAAAGGAGACCCCGTCAACTGCCTTGAGTGATCCCGCTCCTACAGTGTAGGTAATATCCAAATCTGTAACATCTAAAAATGACATAGTTTGTTATCTCTTCCGTAATCTCGGGTCCACTACTGCTTCAAGTGAACGTGCAAAAAAGAATATTGACACCAACAGCAGTACGATAGCCAGTCCCGGCGGGATGGTCCACCACCAGGCAGCCCGGGAATATCCCGAGACAAAGTTAATATGAAGAATCTGTCCCCAGCTTGTCACGCGGGGATCTCCGAATCCTAGAAATGCGATGCTTGCTTCGGCAGTTATTGCCCAGTTCACCATGAAGGCCATCTCAAGTAGAACCAGGGGGATCACGTTCGGCAATATGTACTTGAACATAATCCGCACATGCCCAGCCCCGGCAACCTTTGCCGCTTTAATATAAGGTCTCTTGGCTATGGAGAGCACCTGGGATCTGACAATACGGGCAACAGTCCGCCATGAGAGCATGGAGACTGCCAATATGACATTCCACAAACTCGGTTTGAGCACAGCGGCTAGAACGATAACAAAAGGTATGAAGGGTATGGCGTAGAAGAAATCCACAATCCGCATAAGGACTGTGTCCACCACCCCTCCAAAGTAGCCGGATATGATGCCTACCACGGAACCTACAAAAGTAACCAGCAGTGCAGCCAGAAAACCGACGATTAATGCTGTCCGGGTTCCCAGGACCACCTGGCTGTAGATATCCCTGCCCACGTCAGTGGTTCCGAACGGATGTTCCCATGAAGGGGGTTCCAGTCGTCGGATCTGGCGGTCCTCCGTATAGTGCCGGTCTCTGGGCCCGTGCGGTGCTATCTGCTCGGCAAAAATGCCGACGAAGATAAAAAATATCAGGAGCACGACCCCAATAAGGGCAAGCTTGTCGCTTTTCAGGCTTGTGATGAATACCGCAAAAAAGCTCTGGCTGTTTCTCCTGATAGATGATCCCCCGCCCTGTTTCGGGTTGAGGCCGGATCGCATGAATTCTCGTATTCGTGTAATCATTTGTCCCATAGTGTAGCCTCCCGCACCTAGTAGGTGATCCGTGGATCCAGGAAGGCATAGAGCACATCCGCGATGAGATTCATTACCATCACCAACGTAGAGAGGATAATGAAACATCCTTGCGCCAGGGGATAGTCAGACCGGGTCACCGCCTGAACAATTTCCCTGCCCAGCCCGGGCCAGCTGTAGACTACTTCTATAAGGACCTGACCACCTATGGCCGCACCGATGAAGAGCGCTCCCGCTGTCACCACGGGCAGCAGCGCGTTCCTGGCGGCATGCCGGTAGAGCACCCGCCGCTCACGGAGACCCTTTGCATGGGCCATTTCTATATAATCCTCTGAGAGGACTTCGAGCATGCTGTTACGCATGATGAGCGTGGGAGTTGCCAGAAAGTAGAGTCCGGCAGTGAAAGCCGGAAGCACCAGATGGCGGAGGAAGTCAGTGGTCAGGAATATCTCTCTGAAGGTATTTCCCACGTATCCGGTGGAACGCATTCCCTGAGCAGGGAACCATCCCAGCCTCACCGCGAAGAACATGATGACCAGCAGCCCTACCCAGAATGTCGGGGCTGACCTGAAAATTAGGCTGAAGGTAATACCGAGTGACTCTAGTTTTGTACCCCGCTTCCAGGCCATCCATGCACCGCCGAATATGCCGATAATATAGGCAAAGAGCATCGCGGTAAACATGAGGATTAGTGTTGCCGGAAGCCGGTCCTGGATTACCCGCAGGACAGGCCGATTGTAGAAGTAGGAAGTCCCGAAATCGAGCCTGACCAGATCCTTCATGAAAATCGCATACTGGGTCCACAGGCTTTCATGGAGGCCATATCGTTCAAGGAGTGCCTGCCTGGCCTCCCGGGGTATTGATGGGTCAACCATGGATGCGGTCGGATCTCCCGGCATGGTCCGAAACAGCAGGAATATCATGGTGGATACCAGCAAGATCATCAGCACCATGATCAGCAATCTGCGAATAATGTATCCTAACACGGGCAATTATCCTTATATTTTCTTGATGCAGTAACAGCCGTGAAGGAACCGTTTGCAGGTTCCTTCACGGTAATAAAAGACATAATAATTAAACGTGTGCTACTTGGGCATTCTCAGCCGGCCCTGGCTGTCCCATGTAAACCCTGCATCAGCAAGAATCTGTCTTGCCTTAGCAGGATCGTAGGTATCATAAATGGGCACATCAGGATTGTGCCAGAATTCATTGGCCGCATTGATGACCAGACCGGCACCTCCCCGTGAACCGTATCCGTCAAGCAGTACATCCAGGGCATAATCGTAGTCAACGAGATGCGCAATTGCCACTCTGAAGTCCTTGTTGTCAAACGGAGGACGATTCTGGTTCATGCCGATGTAGAAAAACCCGATATCGGGTGCTTCAGTGATCTGCAGGTGGCTGAACCTTCCGCCTTCGTTTGCCTTGATCATGTTGATGTGTGCGGGGATCAGGTCGTAGGAGACCATGTCAACTACCTTCAGTTCGAGGTCAGTCAGCACTCCTTCAGGTGATGCGTAGATCTTGAAGATGTACCCGTCGATATTCACCGGGTAGAAATAATCTTCATACTTGGCAGTCACCAGTTCTTCACCGGTCCTGAAGCGTACAAACTCAAAAGGTCCGCTTCCTACGGGATGCGCGTTGTGGTACTGGGTCACATCACCTACTTGATCCCAAATATGCTTAGGAAGTATAGGAATCTGGGTTAATGTAGTTGTAATGAACGGCGCATACGGATACTTCATATTGAAGCGAATGACATTTCCTCCCAGGAGTTCTACAGACTCAATCGGCTGTACAAACGCTGCAAAGTAGCTGTCAGGCATGGACATAAACTCTTCATAGGTCCACTTCACATCCGCTGGTGTTACCGCCATACCGTCATGAAACTCCATACCAGACCGCAATGTTACATCAATAGTTACATCGTTTACCACTTCCCATCCTGTCGCTGCCCAGGGAACCGGCTCCACATCTACAGAAAGCCTTACCAGCTTGTCGTAGATCAGCCTCAGGTTCCTCCAGTCATAGACGCTCCGTGCCCCGAAGGGATTCAGGTTGGTGATATTCACGTTGCTGGCCACAACCGGTACAGTCCTGTCCGTCAGCGCCTCCATTACCATGGGTGACCACTCATTGAAAAGACCTTCACCGGACATATTCTCAAGACCGGTAAAGCGTTCCTTGTTGTAGGTCTGCACATTTGCCCTGGAGTACGTAGTGATTCGGGGAATCTCTTCAGCAAGAATCCTCTGTGCTTCCCATACAATCTCACGCCTCTTGGCAATGTCCATTTCACCGCGCTGCGCATCGGCGAGCGCGTCAAATTCAGGGTTCACGAACCGTGAAGTATTATTCCCGCCAGGATTCGCGTTATCTGAATGATTGATCGAGTAGATGAACATGTCAGGATCAAGGCGTTCAACCCGGCCGGACCAGCCGATAGTGTAGGCATCATAGTCCATGTCTTCTCCGTAAAGGACATCGAGCAGCACCGAGAAATCGGTTGGCTGAGCGGTCATATTTACCCCCAGCTTTTCCAGTTCCTCGGCAAGCTCCTGTGCCATCTCATAGTTCACCAGGTTCGATTCAGGAAGTGAACTCAAGATCACCAGTTCGGGTACCAGGGGTCCCATTTCAGCATCGGACACAGTTTCCTGACGCCCTGCGGCTGCAAGAGAAAAAGAAGCGAGTACTATGGCTGCAATGATAATTCCAGCCATCAACCTTTTACGTACCATACATAATCCTCCCTATACTGCCTGTTTTCCTTTGCGCGCGCATGAATCAGGAAACAAATCAGTATATTATTGTTATTACCACACCCCAATAGGTGTGTACTAAATAGAAATACTACAGCAAGTAACATATGATTTCAATGGAAGTTATAGCCAATATGAATAGAAACTTATTGTTTAAAAAAGAAATAATCAATTTTTCTGCATATTCTTCATCTTTCTGCATATATATGCAGCCAGAGTATGCTCCCTGTTCTTGTATTTGGTGTCCGCTTCTTCAATTTCAACCCCGTACGGCACATCAAGGGAAGGACTTTTTGAGAGAGCCAGCACCTGGCTGGTGAATACACCCCGGTGACCAGTTACCAGGTAGCTGGCAACACAAGAGACTGCGGCTAAGGGTGCCGCAGCCAAACCGAATAGTTCGGCCGCAAAGAATATGCAGGCTATCGGAGTATTAGCAGCACCTGAAAGCACTGAAACCATACCCAATGCGGCAAAAAGCACGGTATCCTCCTGGAGGATGCTGCCAAGAAAGCTCCCGAAGGATGTACCGATAAATACAATGGGTGTCACGATACCGCCGCTTCCACCTGAACCTAGGGTTACTGCAGTTGCGGCAATCTTTACCAAGAATCCATGGGGCTCACCGATATACCCGCTGAGGTACCCGGTGATAGCCGAGGAGCCAAGACCGATGTACATGGGTGAGAAGATCAGCGCACAGGCGACTACGACTAGTCCTCCAATTGCCGCCTTCAGCGGGGGATATATGGAGAGAGCTGCGAAGAATGAAAAAGATTTTTTCATAGCGCTGATCAGTATTAGGGCAACAAAACCGAAGAGGATGCCGGCAAGAACTGCCTTGCTGTAGAGCAGGAGATCTATACCGGCAGGGATTTGCACAAGCACCTGTTCGTATATCATGCCGGCAGCAGATGCAACCTCAAAACTTATATAGGCTGTTATCAGAGCGGGAAATACAGTAGCATACATTATTTTGCCCAGAAAGAGCACCTCAACTGCAAAAATCGCCCCGGCAACAGGAGTACCGAAGACTGCAGCAAACGCCCCACTGATACCGCATATGACTGCACGCTTCATATCCTCATCGTTGAGCCGAAATATTGATGCAGCCTGTGATGCGAGCACTGACCCTACCTGAACACTTGGGCCCCACTTTCCAGCAGATCCTCCTGATGCGATGGTAATAACCGTAGCAAGTATTTTTATGGGAATGACCTTAATGCTCATCCTGCCTGAATGCATATGTATCGCCCTGATGACGGTTTCCGTCCCGTATCCTTCAGCTTCCCGCGCACACGTATGGATGAGGAACTTTGCTATGAACAAAGCAAGTGGAAGGGAGAGAAAATACCATCGGTACCTGGCTGTACGTTCTACAGAAAACTCGAGGAGGGCTAGAAACCCCGCAGTTGAAAATCCCGTGATTACCCCGATTATCACCGATATAATGAGCCACTTAACCATACCTGTAAGCAGAATGACTTGTTCGCCGTACCATCTCCTCATGAGAATATCTCCTCGACATATGAAGTCCGCACCATCATACAGAAAAAGAGAAACAACAGCTAATAAATATAATGCACTTATGCCGAGCTTCTTCGTCTCGGCAGAATTAGCGATAGTATGACCAGCAGCGCTCCAATACCTACTACCAGCATAGGCGAAAACATAAACAACCTAAGCATCATCTCTGACGCGGGCAAGAGTATCTCCCGAGCAGTCTCTGGAATATCGCCTGCCGAAGCAATTATGCCGGGCATTGCTACATGCAGCAGCAGAAGTCCTGAAAGGTACAAACTTCCCGATACTATGAATGTCCAGCCAGCCCAGCGCAACGCTCCGTTCAAACCTGCAAGAAGCACAAAGCCGGCCGCGCACATGGGGATCAGCAACGCAATACCGATAATGAAGTTTCTCCTGGCTCGCTGATGAAAATCAAGCATTTCCCCGACATTCATCTGCACATCAGATTGCGTCAAAATCTGCTGGAGAGACAAGGTATTCGGTATTCCCTGCATCAGTTGATTGTACGGAATAAACGCAATCATGAACCGAGGCATTCCTCCCCGCATAAGTTCCTCGTCAGAAAGTTCACCCAGACGGTACAGCAGCTGTTCATAAACCAGCTGCTTTTCAGCCTCTATAGATATGGCTGCATCCAGATTTTCTCCGCGTCTTAATGCAGCGAGCATCTCGCTTGACACCTGCTTAAGCGTCTTTTGAAACCACTCCGGCGTAAACACGGAAGCAATTGCATGAGGAAGCTCCTGCCTGATAACCGGCGGCATCTCTGCGGGCAGTTCCGACATAATTATTCGGGGAAGCTCCCTGCTTGCTGCTTCAGCCAGTGGAATGTCCTCGAGCACCTGCTCAATGAATGATTCATTGAGCATTCCCCGCTGGATATCTATGCCAGCAACCACTCCCCAGATCAGGAATACCACGAATACAGAGAGCAGGATTAGAAGCAGCTTTCTCATACACACCTCCAAATTTTTCTTAATGTATCATTTTCAGCAAGGTGGATGAAGATGCATTGCGCATGTATTCTCTCCCGCCTAATAAGACAATCTCCAGGTGCGTTTTCTTCACCAGATCATTGATCACACTGATGCTTTACAGTACCATAGAATACCGCTATGGAGGAATACTGCTTTGCCTGATACTGAAAAAACCAACCTCAGACTGATTATCATTCCGCTCATGATTTCTACCCTTGCGGTTATCCTCACGCACACTATGTTTGCTGTGGCAATTCCGTTCATACGGTTTCAGTATTCTCTGGATGCGGATACTGCTTCATGGCTCATTGTGGCATATACTTTGCCATTTATGGGGTTCATGCCCCTCTTTGGACGGCTTGCCGATGCCTTGGGAAGGAAAACCCTACTGCTCAGCGGTCTTGTGATCTTCCTCGGGGGGAGCCTCATCATTGTGTATGCAGGTTCTTTCTCAGGGATTATGATTGGGCGAGTTATACAGGGGATAGGTTCTGCCTGTGTTAATCCGCTTTCTATGTCGATCATTGTGCATCACGCGCAAAACCATGAAAGAGGAAAGGCATTGGCAACCTGGAATATGATGGGGCCGATTGCAGGTATAGCAGGGCCGTTAATTGCGGGACAGCTTATCGATTATGCCACGTGGGAGGCTATTATCTGGCCTCTATCTATTGTGGTTCTCGCTTCCATCATCACGGTATATCGCCTGATACCCAATGAGCAGCCTGTAAAGGGCCGCCAGGCAAGAACTGTACTCGCATCCTTCGATTGGGTTGGTGTGCTGCTGTTTAATTTGATGATCTGTTCCCTGGTTTTTTTCACGTCAAGCCGCCCCATAACCGGAAGGGAACCGCTTACTGACCTGAGGCTCCTGCTGGCTGCCGGCATATTCCTTACCTGCTTTATCATCTACGAAAGGAAAAAGAGTGACCCGTTCATAAACCTTTCAATCTTCCGCAACCGTAATCTCTCTTGTGCTTCCCTATCAGTAAGCGTTCGGATGATGCTGTTAGGAGGGGTGCTCTTCGCCATTCCCCTGCTGGTTACAGATATCTACGGATTTTCGGCATCTGCAACCGGGCTGGTTCTTGTGCTCCATTCAGCTGCCCTTTTGCTGACCATGCGTTTAGGGGGTATTCTGATCGACCGATGGAAACGGCGCGGACAGATTATTTTGGGACTGGGAATAGAGTCCGTATCGATGCTCATCTTCGCCTTCATGCCTGCAGGTGCTCCAGTTGCTCTCATATTCTCCGTCGTCGTACTCCATGGACTTGGCGCAGGGCTCTGCCTGGCCGCTCTCCATATCTATGCCCTCTCGAGCGTGGACTCAAGCAATTCCGGTGCAGCCGCCGGCGTATACAGTATGATACGCTTTTCCGGTTCACTGTTCGGAGCTGCCTTTGGAGGCATTATCCTCTATTCGGGGATGGAACTGCACGGCATTTCATATGAAGCGTATGTGCCGATGTTCTTCTTTTATTTCGGCATCAGCATCCTAGGAGCTGCATCAGCCTTTGGGCTGACCAAACATCTGCCCAAGCTGTCAGCAAAGACGTAGTCGTTTATCGTTCAGTATATCGTTTGATGAATATCTGGTATGCGAGAATTTGCGCGGCAATCTCAGCCTGCTTCAATACGCCCCTTCCTCCCCAGTCCTGTCCCTCATAGATCTGCAGATAGGAGAGCTCCTGCTCAACAGTTTCTAAAGAAAACTCAGCTGATTCGGAACGTTGCTTAAGCATTTCAAGGGTTCGTTCGTATTCATCATCAAACAGCTTCTGTTCTCCGGTTATCACGATATATATCCTTCTTGGTATATATGTAACTCCTCCGTCCCTCATCCCTGCGGTGAAAAGGAGTTATTTTAAATTACGTGTGGAACAAGGCAAGCCGAGAGAGAGCACTCTCCCGGCTTTCAGTACCTTAATAGCTTACATTGTTCAGTTTCCAGAATTCCGGGGTATCAACAAGGCTGGGATTTTCTCGGGCATAATCTACAGCAGTATATCCCGGTTCGGCATAGTCCCGGATAAGCGGATCTGCTCCTGCTTCAAGGAGCAGGGTTATCATCCCTGTAATCTGAGTATCCCTGGCTGCGTACATCAGCGGTGTCATACCCCCATATCCGCCGCGCTCATTGATTAAAGCTCCCGCGTCAATCAGGTTACGGAGAAGGTCAGCATCACGGGCATATGAAGCGGCATACATGAGCGGCGTCATTCCACTGACGTCAAATCCGTTCACCACAGCCCCTTCCTGCAGAAGAATCTCCACCACTTCCAGAGATGCATGCTGGGTAATAGCATATTTCAGCGCATCCAATCCTGATCGATCACGGAGCCGAATATCCGCACCATGATCCAGGAGCATGCGAACCCCCTGTGCATCAGAAGAACCGGCTGCTGTCATAAGGGCACTTTTGCCTTGGTAATCCTGCCTGTTAACATCTGCCCCAAGCGCAAGAAGCTTTTCTGCGGCTCCAAGGTTTCCAGCACTGACTGCATACAGCAGAGCAGTTCTGCCTTGCGTGTCGATATCACGTACTGAAGCTCCGGAGTGTACCAGATCCGCTATTTGCTGTGCATTCCCGTCAGCAGCATGCATCAGCACTGTCATGCCGGATTTGTCACGTACATCAGTTCTTGCACCAGATAATACAAGCAGGCGACTCACGTCCGGAAATCGGTCATTGCGCACGGCAAACATGATGGGAGTCTCTCCCCGGAGCGTACGGTCTTCCAGCCCAGCTCCCTTTGAAAGGAGCAGCCTTGCTGTATCCGCACTTCCGTTTGCTGCGGCCCACATGAGCGGAGTTGCCCCTGCATGATCCCGCACATTCATCTGTGCCCCGGCTTCCATGAGCGCTTCTATAATCCGGGTATCTGTATTGCCCCAGGCAGCATAGAGCAGCGGCGTCATACCGTACAGGTCATCACGCGACTCAAGCTCTGCACCATGGTCAAAAAGCAATTGAACTATCTGCGGATCTTGTGCATGCCATGCCGCATGAGCAAGTACCGTCCTTCCTAATTCATCCCGATCTTGTACCGCAGCACCGTTGTCAATGAACAGCTCTACAATTTCAGCTGTACTCAGCCGTACCGCCTGCATAAGCAGCGAAGTTTTCCCGGGAAACTGCTGGTCTACCGTAAACAACCGGCCCCTCAGACCTGCTGTGATATGCTCAGAGCGTGCGGCAATAAGCTCCTCCTTCACATCATACCAGGCTCCTTCAGCAAGCAGCATCTGCACCACTTCTTGATTCGGATTGTCCCGGGCAGCTATGAGCAGCGGTCTCCATCCGTCGGCATCCCTGGCTTCGAAGTCTGCACCTTCCCGCACAAGCACAGAAACAATCCCGGGTGCAGTATTCCTTGATGCGGCATAGAACAGTGCTGTCCAGCCCTGATCATCTGCAGCGTGAACATCTGCCCCGGACTGCACAAGAAAGGAAATAAGTCCTCTATGGGCAGTTTCTGCCGCAGCATGCATGAGCACATACATCCCCTCATCATCAGGTGTCTTGAGATCAACCAGCCCGGTCGTGATAGCTGTGTGCATTTGTCTGGTATCTCCCGACGCTATCAGTTCATGTACATCAAAGTGAGCTCCTGATTCCAGGATCAGCTTGAATACATCAGGGTTCGGGTTATGCTCCCCTGCCAGCAGAAGGGCTGTCCATCCCTGCCTGTCTTGTACATTGATATCAGCTCCCAATCCAAGAAGCCTTCGGGTCATCTCAGGGTTGGGATTGTGCCGTGCTGCATACAGCAGTGCTGTTGCCCCTTGATTATCCCTCTCTTCAATGCGAGCACCTGCATGTACCAATGTATTCACCATATCAGGATAGGCGCTTTCTTTGGCAGCTATCATAAGCACCGTCATTCCCTGGGCATCACGGTAGCGCACATCTGCCACATCTCTGTTTATAACCGCCTGCACCTGGTCAGGAGTCCCTGTCCGAACTCGTTCCTCAAGCATTCCCTGGGCGGAGACGATAGAAACTGAAAGAATCACCAGAACCGTGACACATACTACGATCTTTCTCATACTATTTCTCCTCCTTATTCATTCTTTCCCAAACCTGTTAAGAGTCATCAAACTATGTGAGGTAAGCAGCACAGTAGGTTGTACTCAGCTAGTACAAAATTTCTTGAAGCAAGTACGTACATATATTGTAAAACAGCTCCAACGTATTGTATACCATGCCGACAGCAGTTTAAGGAAAATCACTTACCACTGGCTCTCACAGGTATGAGTAATATACTGAGGAAATTACTCAGAATCAAATCAAAAAAAACAAGTATCCGATTTAATTGGGATCCCTGCAGATATGGTTCACCTATGGGTACGGTCCTATCCATTCGCATCAAATCGGTATCCAATGCCGTGAACCGTCTTCAGGTATCTCGGCACCTGTCCTTCCCCAAGCTTCTGCCTCAGCCTGGCTATATGCACATCCACAGTCCTGGTAGTGACCAGAAGTTCATAGCCCCAGACCTCTTCGAGCAAGCGCTCTCGGGCTACAGTAGATCCCTCGTGTACTGCCAGGTAGTTTAGCAGCCGGTATTCAGTTGCATTCAGTGGAATGTGGTCACCGTCACACAGAAGCACCTGGTTGACGGTATCCAGGGTGAAAGGCCCGAAGGAATATAATTCTGGGTCGCGGGGCTGTCTGCTGCCTGATTCGCTCCTCCTAATAACTGCTTCAATTCTGGCAAGCAGAACCTGCATGTCAAAGGGTTTTGCAAGATAGTCATCAGCGCCAAGCTTCAGGCCCAGGACCGTATCAATGTTGGTGTCACGTGCAGTCAGCATGATGACAGGAGTCTGAATGCCCATAGTTCTTATGTTCCTGCAGACCTGAAACCCGTCCCTATGGGGCAGCATGACATCCAGGATGATGCACGAGTAGGAACCTTCAGATGCTTCAAGTTCACCCCTGATCCCATCGTAGCGAGCCTCACATTGATACCCTTCGCTCTCAAGACGGTCCTGGAGAGCCATGACCAATGCTTTCTCATCTTCAACGATGAGTATGCGATGTGCCATCACTACTCTCCTCTACGGTCATTTCGACAGTCACCCTGCATCCTTCATGCAGATTCCCTCCAGCATCCCGGTAGGGACTCTCAAGCATCAACCTGCCCTTATTAAGCTCCGCTATCCGCTTCACGATATGCAGGCCAAGCCCGCTTCCAGGTACCTGACTCAAGATGCTGCGTTCCATGCGATAGAACGGTTCCAGAACCCGTCTCTGTTCTTTCTTCGGTATGCCCGGCCCGTTGTCTTCCACAATTATGCACAAGGTCCTCAGGGGCTTACGATAGATGTTCAATCGGACAATCCTCGGTACAGAAGAATCCGCGGGCATCCCGTGATAATATGCATTGATAAGCAGGTTCTTCACTGTCTGGTATATCCCGGAAGCATCTCCTAGAATCGGCATCTCACCTGGCTTGACTGAGGAGTTAATCTTTCTGCTCTCCCACCCATCCAGAAGCTGCAGTTCAGAGATTACCTCCTGCACAATGCCACGGACATCCAGCGGGACAGCCTGCGGACGCTTACCGTTATTCTGCATGCCGCTGTATACGAGGATGCCTTCGACCATGGTATTCAGCCGATCAGATTCCCTGGTCAGCTCCCTGCCGTACAGTTCCAACCGCTTTCGGTCCTTCACCACTCCCGACGATATGTTGTCCCCTATAGCCTTGATCACCGTAATGGGAAGTCTCAGTTCATGGCTCATGGAGGCAACAAATTCCTGCTCCAGATTCCTCAGGGTGCCTGTTCGTCGATAGAGGTAGAATACTGCCGCAAGCGAGCACAGCAGGAGCACTACGATGGACATACTCAGTGCCATGTTTGATGCTATCCAGAGGGAACCATATCCGGTTGAAACTGCTGAACTCATATCGATGGTAACCATGCCCAGGTAGTGCGGTCTCATGGTACGCAATATCTCCTCACTTAACAGCAGCTCAAAGGTTCTGCCGTACCTTCGTGCCCAATCGGCAGATTCCTCAGAGAATGACGTGAAAAGGCTCTCCCGCGGCTGGTGTATTCCCACGGAAAGGAATCCGGGAATCAGCAGGGTCACATGATCCGCCTGCATGTCATCTGGATGTGCGTATGCAACATCATACAAATCAAATTGGGAGGAAAACCGGTATACAGTAAATAGGTGTTCTCCCAATTCCTGCCTGAGGTAATTTGGTATCAATTCATGGTAGAACACATCCAGATTCACTTCAATCACAGCAAGCCCCCGGCTCCCTGAGTTAGCATTAAAATCTATAGGGATGTATCCTTCCCAGCCCAGGCGGTATACGGTTTCCCTGAGCCACATGATATCCCTTCCGGACATCATAGCCTGAGCCTGTTCAATAGATTCAGGAAGGTTTCTGCCGTGATCCTCGCCTTCACTGGTCACATATAATGGGGGATTCCCTGGAAAAAACAGCCATACCCCGGAAAGAAAGTTAGGAGTTACTGCCTGGTCTTCCCATGCAGCTAGGATTGAGGAAAGCTCAGTTCCACTTTCTCCGCTGCGCAGCTTGTTCAGCGCAGTCCGGATCATCGGTATCAATATCTTTGCTTCATCATACGCAGCCTCTATTGCTCGCATACCGTCACGGATGACGATTCGCTCCTGACGTTCCCGCTCACTCTCTGCAGCTCTGGATATCCAGGTGAACTGCATGACCGCAAGTATCCCCGCAGCTATGATTATAACCAGCCATACTGCCATCCACGAGTAGGTGCGTACTGCTTTATTCATGTATCTCCCGGTCACTGCTTGATAGTACCATAGACCGGGTAGGATGTCAGGAAGAGGCAATGCCTTTTTACATTTGTTACAAATATTTTACTCCTATGTAACCATTTATCGAAAAGAATCGAGTATTATCTTTTCAGGAGGACTTGTGACCATGCCCGATAAGACACCCAGCAGTTCAATCCTGAAGGACATCAAAACCAAACCGCACACATCTCCCGGACAGAAGCGCCAGCGCGTCATAGCGATCGTCGTGATGGTCATCATAGCGGCAGTCGGCGTCACCGCATATATGCTGCTCATACCAAGGGAGAACTTGTACGTACTTAAAAGCTATGACAGTGCGACAGTTGCAACCGGTTCGATGGTGAGAAAGATTCAGACGAGCGGTTCAGTATATATCCCCCTCCAGGTGACTGTAACCGCACCAGACACCGGGGACGGAGGTTACGTCCAGGAACTCCTTGTACGAGAAGGTGATCGCGTCGAGCAGAACCAGGTACTTGCCGTCCTGTCAGTGCCCTCCCTTGAGGAACAGCTGAGAGATCTGCTCGTAGAACACGAAGACGCACTAAGAAGCTATGAGCAGTATGTGCAGCAGAACAGATTTTCAGAAGCCAGAGCTGAACGTGAACTTGCCAGGATGGATATGGAGATTGAAGAAGCAAAAGAAGAAGTATCCAAGCAGCAGCAGCTGGCCGCCATCAATGCCGCACGTCAAAGCGACTACAACCGGGCGGTAAAGAGCCTGGAAAGCCTCATTGTATCATATGAGGAGAAGCATATTCAGCTTGAAGAGACCAAAATCATCAACCGCCTGAATGAGGAGAGTCGCCTTTCATCCCTCGATCGATACGCTAAGAGCATTTCTCGCATAGAATCATCCATAGAAGCGGCGGTCATACGCAGCCCCATATCTGGTGAAATCCTCTCCATGGAGAACCGGTTGACCGTACCGGGAAGCACGATATCAAAGAATCAGAACCTGTTTACTGTAGCAGACCGTACCAGCGCCATAGTGGAGCTGGAGTTGCCCGAACAGCACGCAGGACTTCTGAACCCGGGGCAGACAGTATCCTTGTCTGTAGGAGGCAAGCCGCTCTACGGCACCATAGACACTATCGGACGTGTGGCGGTCATGGCAGGCGACGGTCTTACTGCTACGGTGAAGGTCACGGTCATCCCCCAGGAAGGATCTGACCTGATTCCTGGGTCAACGGCAGTAAGTGAAATTGTCATCGGTTCCCTGGATAACATTTTGCTTTTGCCGAGGGGCCCCTACCTGACCACAGGAGGCCAGCGGTTTGTCTACATAATTGAAGGAGACCGGGCAATTAAGACCGCTGTCACCTTCGGAGAACTCCAGACGGACCAGGTCCAGGTGCTCCGCGGTCTTTCCGAAGGAGACCGCGTAATCATCAGCGGATATCAGAACTATATTGAGCATACCACTATCATCCTGCAAGGAGCAGACACATGATCAGACTGGAATCTATCGAAAAATCCTATGACCTGGGCCAGGTCACCGTTTCTGCAGTGAGCGGCATATCACTGACGATTGACCGGGGAGATTTTCTTGCTGTTACTGGACCTTCCGGATCTGGAAAGTCCACGCTGCTCAATATCC
>SKXS01000060.1 GCA_007128345.1 Spirochaetia bacterium | reverse complement strand
GGCAGGTCTGCATAGACCGCACAGCCCGGTGAAGTAGAGGGTATGGTCCTCTATGGTCACTCCGTGGTCAGACTCCAGCTGATATTCAAGTTTCTTGAGTCCGCAGGTCCCGAGAGGTATGAACCGATGGCATGAACTGCAGTGGAAGTAGTGTATGTGGGGAATGCGGCGCAGGTAGTAGTACCGCTCCGTACCTTCAGCACTGCAGGTGAAGGAAAACGATTCGATGAGGCCCTGCTTCTCGAAATCCCCCAGGGCACGATAGACGGTAACCAAGTTGGGGCGCTGTATAATCCTCCGGTGTATCTCTGCAGTGCTCAGGGGAACATCGGCATCTTCCAGCACATTCAGGATGGTTCTTCGCATCTTTGTCATAATGGGCTCCTCAGGTGGTTCTTCCGGAGAACCTGCCGTACAGATATGCCGCTCCGAAGAGTATAAAGTTGATCAGAACAATAGAAGCACCGGTAGGCAGGTTCAGCACGAACGAAAGCAGAATGCCGGTGACTACCCCTATAACTGCACTCACCGATGCGCTTATGAGGGTCCCCCGAAAGCCCATTGAGAGCTGCAGAGCGGTCACCGCAGGAAAAATAACCAGGCTTGATACCAGGAGAGTTCCGACAACCCGGATTCCCAGGGCAATCGTGAGGGCAGTCAGCAGGATGAGGACTTTGTTGATGCGGTCGGTCCTGACGCCGGATACCTTGGCAAAGTCCTCGTCATAGGTGGTGGCAAAGAGGTCGTGGTAGAACAGCCTGAGTGACGCGACTACCAGTATGGAGAGGATTACTGACATCCAAACCTCGCCGGATGTGATCGCTAAAATACTGCCGAATAGATAGCTGAAGAGATCCACATTGAAACCGCGTGATACGCTGGCCAGCAGTACGCCAACGGCAATTGCCAGGGATGACACCAGCCCGATAGCGGTATCACTGTACATGGCGGTCTCTTCCCCAAGCTTCAGAATCCAGAGCGAGATGACCATGAGCACGGGGATGATTACGGTCATGGGGGTAACTCCCAGCACCAGACCGAGGGCAACAGCGGAGAACCCTACATGTGCCAGTCCTTCACCGATCATGGCGAATCGTCTGAGCACGAGAAATACCCCGAGACCGGCACAGCTCACAGCTATAAAGATACCTGACACAAGAGCGCGCTGCATAAAGGAGTAGGCAAGCATGTCCATCAGCATGGTCTGCCTCCTTCAGTGTGGCTATGGTTGAAGTAGTGCTGCGAATTGGGTCCATCGTGGAATTCCTGCATGGTGCCGTAGAAGAGCATCTGCCGGTCAAGGAAGAGGATTTTTTTGGCGTACTGCCCGATGGAGTGGCTGTCATGGGTAACGATGATGATGGTGACCCTATGTGTCCGGTTGAGCTCCATCAATGTTGTATAGAAACATTCCCGCGTCTGGGGGTCAAGGGCCCCCGTCGGTTCGTCAAGCACAAGCAGCGTAGGCTTGCCCACCATGGCACGGGCCAGGTGCACCCGCTGCTGCTGCCCGCCTGATAGTTTTCCTACCCGTTTTCCGGCCAGGTGGTCGATTTGAAGCATGGAAAGCACCGACTGGACTGACTGAAAATCCTCAGCTGAGAGCCGCTTAGGATTGCTGCGCTGGACCATGAGACCGGAGGCGACTACCTCCCTTACTGATGCGGGAAATCTCGGGTCTGCATAGCTGGACTTCTGCGGAAGATACCCCACCTGGAGGCCAGATTCGGAAAACGTCTTTCCTCCGAAGGTGATGGTACCCGAAGCAGGTTTGAGCAGACCGATTACGGTCTTTATAAGCGTAGTCTTTCCTGAGCCGTTCGGTCCCACCACGGCCAGGAAGTCTCCTCTTGAAACGGTGAAGGTAATGTCAGAGAGTACTTCATAGGGACCATACCGTACGTGCAGACGGTTTATATCGATGCGGCTCATTGTGCTTCCAAAGCTAAAGCAAGCCGTTCGAGGTTCTGTTCCATCAGCGAAAGGTAACTCTCTCCTCGAGCAAGCTCATCCCTGCTAACATTATGTATTCCATGGAGAAGCATGAGCTCGGCTCCTGTCTCCTCGGCAATGATTCGTGCAACCCTCGGCTCAATGAGCTCCTCATGGAAGATCACCGAAAGCTCCAGCTCACGCATGAGTCTGATGAGCTCAATGATGCTCCCGGGAGTTGGTTCAGCATTGGGTGAAAACCCGGCATAGGGAGAGACATGGTCTAAATCGTAGCGCTGTGCAAAGTAACCGAAGGCAAAGTGCCCGCCGTAGAGAATGGTCCGCACACGGACATGTTCCAGGGTATGGGAAATCTTCTGATGCAAATCTTCGAGCTTTTCCTTGTAGGAAGCCGCATTGGCAAAGTAGATGTCACGGTGAGCCGGGTCGGCAGCGGCGAACCCTTCAGCTATGCGTTCAACCATACTTTTTGCACGAACCGGGTCAGTCCATATGTGTGGATCTGCCATATCATAATGGTTCTCCTCTTCATCATGATGATCGTCATCGTGGTGATGGTCTTCTCCGTCGTGATGATCGTCATCGTGGTGATGATGGTGTCCTTCAATCAGTTCCATTCCCAAGGAAGTATCAACGATCGTAATATTCCTGTTGGTTAGGCCTCGGATTACCCGTCCTGCCCATGGTTCCATTACTTCTCCGGTATAGATGAAGACATCAGCATTGTTTATCGTAATCATGTCCCTGGGGG
>SKXS01000233.1 GCA_007128345.1 Spirochaetia bacterium | reverse complement strand
CGTTGATCCGGACATCGACGGTCATACGGGTATCCAGGTTGGTCACCCTGACTATGGTCCCAAAGGGCAGTTCCTGGTGCGCAGCGGAAATCGCGTACATATCATAGACTTCGCCGTTGGCGGTGAGGTTTCCGTGGAACGGTTCTCCGTACCATGATGCTATCCCGGTTTCATACGGCTCCAGCGCGAATGCCTGAACTGCGGCTGCAAGGAGGATGCATGAGATAACCGGTACGAGGGTCTGGTGGCGAAGTGCGTGTCCCATTAATGCCATTGTACTCGATATGCGTCTGTGAGTCACTCGTTCTTGACAGCTTAGTGGTTATGGAATACGCTTTATCAGATGAAACAGAAATACCTTGGTATCCTGAACGATGCGGTGAAACGGATGTATGCACATCCCGGAAGGGAGGTGCTGCTGTTCCACCACAACGACACCGACGGACTCGCTTCCGGGACCATCCTGCTCACCGCCTGCGAGCGTGCCGGCTGGACCGTGAAACGGTACGCACTGGAGAAGCCCTATCCTGAAGTGCTGGATCTGGTCTTTCGTGAGCACACCGGCAAGCTGATCATGTTTGCTGATTTTGCGGGCAAAATCGCTCCCCTTATTGCAGATAAGAACCGCAGGCAGAACTTAGTCTTTATCCTGGATCATCATCCTGCAGAACCAAGCCCTGATGATACGGTACTAAACCTTGATCCCGATCTGTTCGGACTCAAGGGTGATCTGGATATTTCAGCGTCCACTACCTGCTATCTTTTTGCCAAGGCGATGCACGAGGGCAACAGAGACTTGGCTTCCTTGGCGGTACTCGGCGCTGTAGGAGACGGGTTCTATGTGGACGGAGCGCTGGTGAGCGAAAATCGGCAGGCCCTCATGGAAGCTCTGCAGCAGGTGCTCGCCCGTGTATCTACACACGATAGCGGTGAGCGTTACTATATCAAGATCAGCGGAAAGGAATACCCCTGTGATTTCCTCTCCAGGCATCTTGACATGCTCGGCGCGGTGGGGTACTACCGCAACGGTGCAGATGCGGGGGTCAGGCTCTGCATGTATGGACTCGATGAGGATATCACCAAACTCTATGAACAGTGCAAGGCCATCAAGGAGGAGCGCTTCTCGCGGCAGCTCGAGGTGCTTGAAGAGGGAGGTCTCGTTACCGGCGAGTACATCCAGTGGTTCGATACAGGTAACACCTTTTCGCCTATGGGGGTGAAGATGGTCGGCGTGTTCTGCAATGAGCTCAAGGATGCGGACTTCCTGGACAAGACCAAGTACCTTGCGGGCTTCCAGCACATTCCTAATGAAATCCCGGGATTTGGAAAAATCCGGTTTGATAAAACAAAAATCTCAATGCGCGTTTCTGAGCATCTGGCCCAGGAGATCCGCAGCGGGCGTATGCCCGGCCTCAGTTCATTTCTGCCTGAGGCAACCCTCCGACTCGGAGGATTCGCTGATGCCTGCCATAGTCTGTCTGCGGCCACTACCATAGATATTGGTATGGAGGATAGACTCATTGAGGAGACTGAACGGGTATTCCGTGAAATCATATCACGCCATAAGGAGTGACCCATGAAACAAGGGACAGGAAGAGGATTTGGGAAGACCATACTTATTGGAGACCAGTTTGTGCTTTTTGATACACCTGCGGTTCTGGCGGCTATTCCTTTTACGACTGAAACGACTGTGGAGCTTCGCGATTCCGGTACAGGATGGACATTGGATGACCGCCGGATAGAGGTGCCGGGGTACAAGCAGGAGAAGGCGCAGGACCAGGTGGTATCGTTCAATCGGATGATAGAGGTCATGGACATTGATACTGACCATCATCCGATCCACATCACTGTGGGCGGAGATCTCCTGGCCGGCAGCGGAGTGGGAGCCAGCGCGGCAATCTGCGTCTCCTTTGCCCGGGCGTGTAATGAACTCTTCCAGATGGGCATGGACACGAAGCAGATCAACCATGTTGCGTGGGAAGGTGAGTTTGGGTACCACGGACTGCCCAGCGGAGTTGACAACACCGTATCCACCTACGGCGGTGTGATTGCCTATAAGATTGTCAATGATCAGAAGATGTTCGAGCGGATTCAGCTGGATGGGCCGGTGGAAGTCGTTCTGGGAAACAGCGGGGTTACCTCCAATACCGCATCACTAAGGGGCTACCTGCTGGATCAGCGGGAAGCAGACCCGGATCTCTTTACTCAGCGGCTCTCTCTCATCCAGGCACAGGTGGCATCGCTGCAGCAGGCGCTCACAAACCAAGATTTCAAGCAGGTCGGCAGGGTCATGAACGAAAACCATGCAGTGCTCATTGAAATGGGACTTTCCCATGAACGGCTTATTGAACTGTGCGATCTTGCCTGCAGCCTAGGAGCATATGGAGCCAAGGTGACCGGAGGAGGCCGGGGAGGCTACATGGTGGCTCTGACTCCTGGCAGGGAGCTGCAGGACCGTGTTGCTGAGAAATTCGAGTCAATGAACGTGCCTGTCATCAGGGCGACCATCGGAAATCCCCCGACGGATCCAAGCCCGGGAGAAGTGCTCAACTAGGCCATTCTGACGCTGGCCTTGCGTAAGGGTAGACCAATCACTATAATTCCTCCCATGAAGAAAGAGAACAGTCCGTCCGCCCATTGGGCGGACATACATGCAAGAAATATCATACGTACCAAAGGTGAAAAGGAGCGCTATGTCTGCGCCTCCGGCATCACTCCTT
>SKXS01000160.1 GCA_007128345.1 Spirochaetia bacterium | reverse complement strand
CTTTAAAGCGGAACGTATATCATCATAGCACGGGTGCATCCCCGTGATAACAGGCTCAAACGAATTGAAAAACGGCCATCTGACGGGGGGCTGGGTGAGAAAAGCTTTGGCACAGCGTGCAGGAGTCAATCGGTACTCCCAGGAAAAGGGATCACTGCGCTTTTCATCGAGCATAGCGTATGCCGTCTGAGTGCTGATTTCGATTGACGGCAGGACAATTACAATCTGATATACCTTGTCGACCTCCAGCGGGGTGAGCACATAACCAACTCCCCGAACCAGGCAGGCAGGTGCTGAGAGAAAAAACGGCACATCACTGCCCACAAGCCCAGCAAGCTCTATAAGATCTGCGGCCGGAAGAGGGAACCCATACAGATTGTTGAGCACTGAAAGCAATGCTGCGGCGTTCCCCGATCCGCCGGCAAGGCCGCTGCCGGGGGGGATGGACTTCTCCAATGCGATTGCGCAGGATCCGCGCACTCCTGCTGCCTTGGAAAAAAGGTTCCAGGCATGTGAAAGGGTATTTTCTTCAGGGAGAATATCTGGATAAGAGGTGAGGGAAAACCCTTCACCATGAAGATCCAATCTGACGGTTAGGGTATCGCAGAAGTCTGCCATAAGCATGAGGCTGCACAACTCATGATATCCGTTCTGCTGCCTGGCTCCAACTTCCAGGTGCACATTTATTTTCGCTGGTGATCTGACAACACGTATCTGGTCCATAAGTTCCTTTACCATAGTGAATTTACATACTGATGTCAATTTACGTAAAAATCATATTCTCTATTGACAGGGCAAAAGGTCATGACTTAGATTAGAGGTACCATCCGTGAAGTTCAGGAGGATACCTGGAATGAATCTCTATGATGACGACGACGAACTGATTGACGACTACCAGGACGATGAAGAGGATGAACTCAACGAATTTGAAGAGTACCCCCTGGAGTATGATGACGAGGATTTCTCAGATGATTACGATGATCCCTTTGATGGTGAACCCCTCGGTGACGAGATAGACGAAGAATACCTGAAGGAAGAGGGATTCTACATCGAAGATGAAGACGAAGATGTATCCTCAGATGAAGCAGATGACCGCATAGATATCTTCGACTATGAAGAGTGAAACTCCTCCACCTTCCCCATATACCACAAATGCTCCAAATCATAGAATGATCGCATCTCCTCTGTCATGAGGTGGATGATGATATCACCGCAGTCCAGAAGCTCCCATCCCGTATCGTCGCGTTGACGCATGCGTCGCGGCATGGATATGCCGAGTTCATCCAGATACTCATGGAGCATCCGAAGCATACCCCGCATATGGGCTGAACTGCGGACCGTTGTGATAATGAACCAGTCAGTCCATCCGCTGGCGAGCGACACATCCATAAGTATGGTACTGCCGCCTTTATGATCGTCGATGAACTTTGCGATAAGCTTAGCGTTCGTTTCTGAAATCCTTTCCATTACCAGTAGTATACCCTCAATTGTCTGCCGCGGTCTATCTCAGCATGGAGACAGCCTGCCTGATCTGTTCGCGCACAAAGGCCGCCTCCAGGCTGCTTGGTTCTCCCTCCCCTGCAGCAGCCTGTATTACGGTCACCCTCCCCCCAAAGGAAGCAATAATCTTAAGCGCCTGGTGCAGGTCACTGCGGGAGACCCTGCTGGTATCTGCAAGATCAGCCACGTACGGGAATACATCATCACCTGCCAGCACCGATGCCTGTGAAGCCAGCAGACGCCAGAACGCTGAAGATTCCCTACCATACTCCAAATAGACTGCTCCGTCAAATCCCTCAAGCCCCTTGAGGACCCTAATAAATGATGCACTCCTGTCTGAATCGGTGAAGCAGACCTGATCAGGACGTATGCCAAAGATCTCTTCCATAAGCCGCCTCAGTTGGAGATCTGTGGTTGAAGTCACATCCTTCTGCGGAGCAAGAAATCTCGCTATGTGCCGGTATGGGATGTGGACAGCTGTAAGACCTGCCTCTCCGGCTCCCCCGGTGCTTCCCATCACCAGCACCGCATCGTAGCGTCTGTCCTGTTCAAGAAGTACCACCCAGGAATGAATGCCCCGTCCCGGGAGGCGAATCTGGCATCCAAGGCTGAGCGCGCTCAGGATGATGATGAACGCCCATGCTTTCACGTGCTACCCCGCTATGGTCTTCTCAAGCTGCTCAAAGAGCATAACCGCCTTGGGCTCCACGGTGATGCCTGCTTTGACAAAGTAGGCAAACTGACGGCGATATATTTCGCAGATCATCCGTTCAAGCGATCCAGCGGCAAGAATCGTATCCTGATCTTCCCGTGATATATGGGTGCGCCCCGGCTCAAGGTAATCTGCGGCAAAAAGGGCGTACCCAAGAGCACCCATATCGGGATGCCCCGTTGTGTGCCAGCGCACTGCATTCCAGATCTCCCTGTCATCGAGCACATAGCGCTCCTCCAGAAGCTCCGCAGCTACAGGGCCGTGGAGAAGCATGGGAACTTTTCTTTCAAGCGGTTCGACGGCAATGCTGCGCCTGCTGACGTACTGCTCCAGTTTCTGCTCATCCCACTCCCGTGCAATATCATGCCACATGGATGCAATCCATGCCCGCCGCCGGTCCAGATTAAACCGCTTGGCAAGCTCCACGCACAGTTCCACGGTCAGCAGCGTATGGCGGTACCGTTTCGGTGACAGCTCCCGGATCACTGTCTCAGCAATGTCATGCTCG
>SKXS01000052.1 GCA_007128345.1 Spirochaetia bacterium | reverse complement strand
CCGGATCCGGAGAAGCTGACCGACACCTTAGCTGCCCAGGGATTTAAAACGGTCGCCATCGTGGATCCTGGGGTCAAGGAGGACGACTCCTATCGCATCTACCAGGAGGGAATGGAATCAGACTGCTTCTGTCTTGGTGATGACAACACCCCCTATGTGGGAGCTGCATGGCCTGGGTATGCGGTCTACCCCGATTTCTCCCGAGAACAGGTGCGAAGCTGGTGGGCTGACTCTCACCATGCGCTTTTTGGTGCGGGGGTATCAGGCATCTGGAACGATATGAACGAACCCGCAGATTTCACCGGCGATCCCCATGACCGGATGCAGTTCACCATTCCTCCAGGAGTTTCCATGCGTCCAGAAGGGAAACCAGTTCCCTTTGATTCTCTCCACAACATCTACGGTCAGGCCATGTGCCTTGCTGCCCAGACAGCTTTCCGGAAGCACCTTCCCGGAATCCGACCGTTCATCCTGACACGGGCAGGATATCTGGGAATTCAGCGGCTGGCAGCTGTCTGGACCGGGGACAACAGCAGCTGGTGGGATCACATGGCGTTATCCATACCCATGCTGCTGAACCTGGGCCTGTCAGGCGTCCCCTTTGTTGGAGCCGATGCAGGAGGATTTCAGGATAATGCCTCACCGGAACTCTTTGCCCGATGGTTCCAGTATGCGTCCATGACGCCCTTTTTCCGATGTCATTCAGCAGACGGCACCAGGCGGCATGAACCGTGGGCTTTCGGGGCGGAAATCGAAGCAGCGTGCAGGAAGGCGGCAGTTCAGCGGTATGAGCTCATGCCCTACCTCTACCGGTGCTTCCATGAAGCAGCCCTGACGGGTGCTCCAGTGATGCGGCCTTTGTTCTGGGAGTTTGACGATGACCAAGAGAGCTTCCGCATAAATGACCAATTTCTCCTGGGCCCTTCCCTGCTGGTGGCACCCGTCATTCAGCCGGGAGCAGGGGCGCGTGCAGTCTACCTGCCGCCCGGGGAGTGGGAATGCCGAGAAACAGGCGCAAGGTACCGGGGTCCCCGGTATATTCTCGCTGATAGTCCCCTTGATGTTCTGCCTGTGTATGTCAGGTGCCCTTCCGTCATTCCTGCAGCATGCTCGCATGCTCATACCGGCAGCGCCTGCTGGGACCCCCTGATCCTTCATGCGTACGTTATTGAAAATGAAAATCAGGAAATACCATGTGAAGTCTATGAAGATGACGGATATTCCCTCGCCTATAGAAGAGGAGCATACCGCATCACCCGATGGACCTTCTCAATGGACGGAGGAGGAGCCCTGCGCAGCCGGCATATCTGCGGAGAATTGGAAACCAATCGGGGAGATGTAGAGCTTATTGTGCACCGCGGGCGATCATGTTGATCCTGCGATCTGCGTAAAAGCCTGCCTGACCGATTCAGGCAGCCCAAGCACCTGGACCCTAAGAGACCGGGTACGTCCCCCTGATTCAGCCTTGACTTCGTACCACGTATGTTTCTTGGTGATGCCGATGCTGCTGCAGGGTGCCCACCATATGTGTGATGACCATGCCCTGGAGAAGCCGATTCGAGAATCATCAAGGGCTACTTTGGCTGGGTATGTGGAGATGAGCATATTCCATAAGAAGAGGAAGGCAAACCCCGGAAGTGTATAGATCCAAGAAGGGTTCCTGGTAACAGTGAAAAATACAAAGAAGCCTAAAGAGAGCACCCAGAAAAGGGTATATAGCCGGATAATGGGCGTGATGGATGTGTTTACCTGATATATTTTCATAAAACACATTATCATGTCCTGATTTCCAAGTCCATGGTATACTGGTGCATGAGGAGGGGTGTGATGTATGAAACCCAGCGTTCGTTTCTTACGGATGCAGCGCGCAGGCGAGTCGATTTCTCCAAAACAGACCAGGCGACTGGTGTCGCTCCTCCTGCTCAGCAGAAACCGGTGATTTCCGGTCAGGAGGTCTTTCCGCTTACCCCTCCCGGTTCCTGGAAGGGAATCGAGGCGGTCACCTTAGAGCAGGCGATTGCCGGGAGGAAGTCCCACAGGAAGTTCCTGGATGAGTCCCTCACCATAGATGAGCTGTCATTTCTTATCCACGCGGTCCAGGGTGTCCGAGGCAGAGTCAGTTCTGTACACACCTTCAGGACCGTTCCTTCAGCCGGATGCCGCCATGCTCTTGAAACCTACATCGCCGTGCACCGCGTAGATTTGCTGGATGCGGGGCTCTACCGGTACCAGCCGCTGGACCATAAGCTCGTTCTCCTCAGGAGAGGAGATCTTAGACGCCAGGTTGCAGCTGCAGCGCTCGGCCAGGCGTTTGCCGGGTACTGCGCGGCTACCTTCATCTGGAGCACCGTGCCCTACCGCATGGAATGGCGGTATGGCGAAGTGTCCCACAAGGTGATAGCCGTAGATGCGGGACATGTATGCCAGAACCTCTACCTGGCATGCGAAGCGGTGAGCTCCGGGACCTGTGCAATCGGAGCTTACGATCAGGAACTTGCCGATGCGTGCATTGATGCCGACGGAACGGATGAGTTTGTCATCTATATGGCTCCGGTGGGCAAGGTGCAGGAACATACCATACGCACGCTTGATTGAGATCGGAAACTGTCAAGGAAAAGGAGGAAGCGATGCCAGTGACTGAAATCAGGATGATCCCAGTGGAAACACCGAAGGGAACGTTCAATGTCTGGACTCAACGGTGCGGGAGCAGCCCCTCGAAGAAGCTGCTTCTGCT
>SKXS01000040.1 GCA_007128345.1 Spirochaetia bacterium | reverse complement strand
CCGAGCTCCGCTGCCCGTTCCAGATACCCTATCTGACGGGGCTCCAAACCGAGCAGAGTGCAGGCGTAGCTGTCAAGAAGTACTGGATCCTGGGACGCCATGATGCGGTGCATGGATGAGGGAGTTCCTCCTTCCTCAAAACCCAAATCTCCGCATATGGCGTCCATGAGCGTCCATGCCGGCTTGATGATTGTATTCAGCTGTGCGATCGGTTCATGGAGACCCAGCGTATGATATCTCCGCTTTTCTGAATCGGGGATGCAGCCCTTCAGGTTTTTCAGCGCACCAGTCATTCGTGTCTGACAGTGTCCTTTGAGCACCGGCATGTTGATAAGGATATCTGCTTCAGCTACACTCCTGCAGACTACATAGTCTCTTCCGTTCCGCCGGTATGATACAGTTGGGTCATCCTTCAGATCTACCAGTTTGACTCCGTAGGTTTTGGACAGCCGCTCATATCCGCATTCCTTATATGCCGTTTTAGTACAGCACCCGATCCAGGAACTTTCCATAATTGATACTCTGGTAAAACTGTGGTCCCTCAAATACCTGATAACGGCTTCAACAACTGCGGGAGCTGTAGTTGCGCCGCTGGAAGAGGGTTTAGCCACAACCAGATTTGGCTTCAGTATGATTGATGCATCCCGCGGAAATGATGATGCAGGATTGATCACATGAAGCAGCTGCCTGGTCATAGTATCCGGCGTGTCTCCGTAGATGACAGTTACCGCTGCTGATGGTTTGCCCATTGTATCTCTTCCTCCCGGTTCTTATTCTTGCGTGTTTCGGGTCTTATATGCAAGGGGTTAAGGGGTCAAAGAAAATATTAATGAATATTCGCATAACATATTGTAATAAAAATAACAAATAGTTATTATAGGAACATATTAATTGAATCATGCATCTGCTGCTGTACATGACAAATCATGAAAACAGGCGCACGTGAAAAGCGATGGAGGGATATATGGAGAAAATTCGAGTTGCAGTGATTGGATCAACTGGAGCAGTCGGTCAGGTTTTTATGTGGATGCTTGCAGATCATCCGTGGTTTGAGATAGCATGCATCACTGCTTCAACAACACGCATCGGGCAGCTCTATGGTGATTCTGTCCACTGGGTGCTCCCGTTCGAAATCCCGGAAGTTATCAAGGGCATAGAGATCAGTGAGTTCAAGATTGATGCCATGAAGGAAGCGGGGGTTAAGATCGTATTTTCTGCCATGCCGGCGGAAATTGCTGGCAATACCGAACCTGAGCTTAGACTTAATGGGTTTTACGTATTCAGCAATGCCGGTGCGCTCAGGTATGAAGATACCGTTCCTATCTTGATACCCGAAGCTAATTCTGAAGCGCTTGACTTGATCCGTCAGCAGGGATATCCGCAGAAGGGTTTTGTGGTGACCAATGCAAACTGCGTCACCACAGGACTGGCAATTGCCCTTGCTCCTTTACGAAAGCATGGCATCCGTGATATGTCTGTATCCACCTACCAGTCGGTCAGCGGGGCAGGCTATCCTGGGCTCTCATCCTTTGACATCACTGACAATGTAATTCCCTATATAGCCAAGGAGGAGGAGAAGATTGAGAAGGAAATCAAGAAAATTCTCTCCATAGATCCTGAGGTCTACGTCTATGCAGTACGTGTGCCGGTCATGTTCGGTCACTTGATAACCATCTGGCTTACATTTGAAGAAGACGTGGAACCCCAGGATATCATCAATGACTGGGAGAACTTTACCCTGAGCGAAACAGGGCTTCCTACCACACCAATCAAGCCGGTCATCTACAATGAAGTCTCCACATTCCCTCAGCCTAAGTATGCCTTCTGGGGTTCTCCGAAGGGTATGGTCGTGTACACCGGCCGGCTCAAGAAGAAGGGCGGAAAAATCGGGTTTACACTCCTCGTCAACAACGTCGTCAAAGGAGCTGCAGGCGGTTCCATACAGAATGCTGAGCTCTTCGTACAGAAATACGGGTTTGTGCAGGAGTAACGCTACAGGATTCGACATCCGGCATCAGCAAGCTCCTGGAGCCGCCGATCGGCTGAACCAGCAGGGGCATCAACTCCTCGGCATGCATCAGCAAGCAGGTATACCTGGTAGCCGAGCTGCAGAGCATCCATTGCTGAATAAAATACGCATACATCGGTAGCTAAGCCGCAGAAATAGAGTTCCTTTGCCCTCAGTTCCTGAAGATATCCGTGCAGTCCCGTAGGGGTGACGTGGTCATTCTCAAAAAAAGCAGAGTAGGAATCCATGTGCTGTTTCGTGCCTTTCCGGAGTATCAGCGAGATCGCAGCTTGGTTGAGTTCGGGATGCAGCCTTGCTCCTGCTGTGCCGGCAATACAGTGGTCCGGCCATAGTGTCTGGGAAATCCCATTGGCATCAAGTTCATCAAATGGCTGTAAGCCTGGATGTGAAGAAGCGAAAGAGACATGACCTTCCGGGTGCCAATCCTGGGTGGCAATTACCCGGGAGAAATACGTAGTCTGCTCGTTGATGACCGGAATAATCGCATCCCCGTCACGTACAGCCAAGCTTCCTCCAGGACAGAAATCGTTCTGGACATCAACAATGACCAGGACGGAATGATCTGGCATCATGATGCACCTCCTCAAGGTACTACTATAGTACCAGGATTATTTCCCTTGAGAAAGGGGAGCAGAGTTTAATTTATTTTATAAATTTGAGGAAAAATTGTTGAGATGAATGAAATATTCTTCATACTCCCCTATCGGCTTGAAACCCAATCT
>SKXS01000065.1 GCA_007128345.1 Spirochaetia bacterium | reverse complement strand
TGGTGACCCTTACTGCTGTTGTTTCGTGCATGGCCTTCGAGTTTCTCATCCAGAAATACCTGATCAAGGGGCCGATGACGATCTTTGATGGTTCGGCCATCATCACGGGTGTTTTGCTGGCATTCAACGTGCCTGCAAACCTGCCGCTCGGCATCGTGGTGATTGGCTCTGCGGTTGCCATTGGCATGGGAAAAATGACCTTTGGAGGTTTGGGTAAGAACCCGTTCAACCCCGCACTGGTGGGCAGGGTCTTCCTGATGATATCTTTCCCAGTGCAGATGGTGTCCTATCCCGAACCATCCGCTTTTAGTACAGCCATTACCGATGCCGTTACAGGTCCAACACCATTGACCGTAGTAAAAGACGGTGTGTCGCGCGGTGTGCCGATTTCCGAATTAATGGCCGAAATTCCCGGTTCTTTAAATATGCTGCTCGGAAACATGGGTGGTTCTGCCGGCGAGATATCAGCTGCTGCCATTATACTCGGCGGGCTATACATGCTTTTCCGCAAGATCATCACCTGGCACATACCCGTTGTTTACCTGGGAACGGCAGCGATTTTTTCCGGTATCTTCTGGCTTGTAAACCCCGAAGTATATCCCGATCCTGTTTTTCATTTGCTGACCGGTGGATTGATGCTGGGTGCCATTTACATGGCTACCGATTATTCTACGAGTCCGATGGCACCCCGCGGCATGATCATATTTGCCATTGGCTGCGGCATCCTGACCATCGTCATACGCTTGTTTGGCGCATACCCTGAAGGGGTTGCGTTTTCGATACTGATCATGAATGCCTTTGTGCCGCTGATCAACAAAGCTTTTAAACCAAAACGTTTTGGAGAGGAGGTGAAAAATGGCTAAGAGAGAATCGACATTTGCAAACATGGTGGTGACCCTGTTCCTGGTAGCAGCAGCAGCATCATTTACACTCGCAACAGTATATAACCTCACCAAAGAACCCATTGAAAGAGCCCGTGAAGCCACTCGCCAGGCGGCCATTTCGCTCGTTTTACCTGATTTTGACGAACTGAGGTCACTGAATGTGATGCCGGTTACAGGCAGCGATTCATTGGGGTTTAACATTGCCTATAAGGATGGCGAACTTGTAGGTATAGCAGTTGCAACATACACAAGAATGGGCTATAGCGGTGATATACGAGCCATGGTTGGTTTTACACCCGAAGGAACAATCATTGACGTGGTGCATCTTTCACATGCCGAAACACCCGGATTGGGTGATAAGATCGAAAAAGGGAAGTCATCGTGGAGTACAGACCAATTTGCAGGATTTGACCCACGCGAACAAAGCCTCAAGTTAAAAACCGATGGCGGCCACATCGATGGCATCACAGCGGCTACCATCACAGCGCGTGCCTATTGCGACGCCATCGACAGGGCTTTTCAAACCCTGATAGCCAATAAGGAATCCATCATCAACAAGGAAGGAGAATAAGCTATGGGACAATTGCAAAACTTTTCCAAAGGATTTATTCGTGAGAATCCCGTATTCATATTGCTGTTAGGGCTTTGCCCTGCCCTCGGGGTAACTACCTCGGCCTTCAACGGCCTGGGCATGGGGCTGGCAACCACATTCGTACTCGTGTCGTCCAATACTGTGGTTTCACTGATCAAAAATTTCATCCCGTCAAAAGTGCGGATTCCCTGCTTCATTGTAGTTATCGCTTCGTTTGTAACCATCGTTGACCTGGTGATGGAAGCCTTTCTTCCGGCACTGTTCGAATCGCTCGGCCTGTTCATCCCGCTGATCGTGGTAAACTGCCTGGTGATGGGGCGTGCTGAAGCCTTTGCCAGCAAAAACAACACGGGTAGTGCCATTGTTGACGGTCTCGGCATGGGCCTGGGCTTTTCGTTTGCACTGACCCTGCTGGGCGGTGTAAGGGAAATACTGGGTGCCGGTGAGTTTTTCGGCATGACGCTTTTCCCCGGCGACGGCATGCTCGTTTTTGTACTCGCCCCGGGAGCATTCATCGGACTCGGTTACCTGGTGGCCTTGAATAACATTGTAAAAAAGAAACTTGATTAGGAGGACTTATCCATGGAATACATTGTCATAATAATCGGAGCCATATTTGTTAACAACATCGTGCTGGCACAGTTTCTCGGGATATGCCCCTATCTCGGCGTGTCGGCCAAAGTGTCAACCTCCATCGGGATGTCTGGTGCCGTCATGTTCGTGATGACGCTGGCCACGCTGGTAACCTATCTCATCTACAATTTCGTCCTCATCCCGTTTGGTATTGAATACATGCAAACCATCTCCTATATCCTGGTAATCGCCTCGCTGGTGCAGATGGTGGAGCTGATCCTGAAAAAGGTTAGTCCTGCACTATACCAGGCACTCGGTATATTTCTGCCCCTAATCGTAACAAACTGTGCCATCCTTGGTGTAACCATCCTTGCGGTGCGCGAAGAATTTCACCTGCTCCAGGCAGTTGTTTTTGCTATCGGTCATGCCCTGGGCTTTGCGCTTACCATCATCCTGTTTGCCGGAATCCGGGAGCACCTTGATTTGATGGATGTGCCCAAAGGAATGAGGGGCGCACCGGCCGCACTGGTGGTGGCGGGGATACTGGCGCTGGCGTTTATGGGCTTCGCCAACCTGGTGTAGGATTCCACTGATTTTTTGTCCACGGATAAAAGTTTTTTGTCCACGGATTACACTGATTGGATGGATTTCTTTTGTCCACGGATTACACTGATTGGATGGATTTCTTTTGTCCACGGATTACACTGATTGGATGGATTT
>SKXS01000168.1 GCA_007128345.1 Spirochaetia bacterium | reverse complement strand
TGCCCAAAATAAGGTGGAATTCCAAGATCCCTATTTGGAAGAGGCCGTACGAGATGAAATAGACAAACCCGAAGGCGATATATATTTGTCCGATGTGGAGGAGATGACAGAACTTGATGCTTCATCTAGAAGAGTACAGTCTTTGGAAGGCCTACAGTACCTCACAAACCTGGAGAGGCTGTACTTTGGATGGAACGAAGTGAGAGACATTACGCCTCTAGCCAACCTTACAAACCTGAGTGAGCTGTACTTTGCGGGAAACGAAGTGAGAGATATCACGCCTCTGGAAAACCTCACCAAGCTGGAGTGGCTGTACTTCGAGTGGAACGAAGTCAGCGATATCACACCCCTTGGTAACCTTACAAATCTCAAGTATTTGGTATTCGACAATAACGAGGTCAGCGAAATTGCACCACTGGCTGGTCTCATCAAACTGAAAGGGCTGTACTTTTCGGAGAACGAAGTCAGCGATATCACGCCCCTAGATGGTCTTAAGAGCCTGGGGGATCTGGCCTTCTGGGGAAACGAAATCAATGATATTGCGCCTCTGGCTGCTCTTAGGAGTCTGAAGGTGCTGGATTTCGGATCGAACAAAGTGAGAGACATCACGCCTCTAGCCAACCTTACTAATCTGAGCGGTCTGTACTTCTCGATGAACGAAGTGAGAGACATCACGCCTCTGGCAAACCTCATCAACCTGAAGTGGCTGTACTTCGAATGGAACGAAGTCAGTGATATTGCACCTCTGGCCAAACTCACCAAGCTGGAGTGGCTATACTTTGCGGGGAACGAAGTCAACAACATCAAGCCCCTGGCCAATCTTACGAGGCTCGAGACACTGGTATTCGAAGAAAATAAAGTCAGCAGCATCGTACCATTGGCTGATCTCACCAGACTGAAAGGGTTGTTTTTCGGTTGGAACGAAGTGATTGACATTACACCCCTGGTCAACCTCACTGACCTAGATAGGCTGCACTTCGAATGGAACAAAGTCAGTGATATCACATCGCTTCTAGACAATGAAGCTCTTGGTGCGTGGGATCATATCCAAATGGAGGAAAACTATCTAGATCTCACTCCCGGCTCACAGACCATGAAGGTTATCGAGACCCTGATAGAACGAGGAGTAAGCGTTTCTTATGAACCCCAGCGTTCTCTTTGAGGGCTCGCTATTCCTAGTATGCTGGAAAGGAGTCGCATATTAGCAGTATTTACATGACATCGTGCAGTTGCTGATGTCCTCATGGCAGCATACAAATCATGAATCTATAATATTGACATCGCTGTATACTTTTGCATACTCTGTCTGCCATGATATCCATTCGTGAAATGAAGCCGGATGAGAGGAAGCAGGTACTCAAGTTCATGCGCGGCTGTTTCCCACTGTTAATGAGATTCTTTTTATCAGTGAAGGGTAAGGTATTTCTTGCCTGCGAACAAGAAGAGATTATCGGAGGAACCGTCCTTTCCACAGTAAAGCTTTTAGAAAGTAGGAGCATCGGCATCGTGAGCTGGTTATTCACCTCTCCGAAAGCCCGGGGAAAAGGTGCTGCGGGAGAGCTTCTCGATCGTGCAATGAAGTATTTCCAGGAGATTGACTGCAGTGAAGTCAGCGCTATTGTGGAAGGATACAATACCCCGTCGAGCAATCGGTTTGCAGGCATCGGGTTTACAAGACTTTCGGCAATTGACCAGATCAGAATTTTTGGCCTGCATCTTCCGAAGGTGCTGCTGAATACCCTCCACTTTTTCGATATCGGACACTATCTCTGGTATGCACATACAGACCATACGCAGATGCGCAGCACCCGCGTTCCAGAGATATGCCAATGGATATTCACCCTCTTCAGCATCTCATTGATCATGGCATTGCTCTTCGGACTTTCCTGGACCGCTTCCCTTGCTTCAGCGACATTGTTTCTCGGCATAAGACAGGCATCTATGCTCCTTGCATGGAAACTGCTCTCAGGCACTCCAGTTTCATACCGCTGCTGGGGAACAGGCACCGCCATGTCCGTGATGATCGCGCTGCTGTTCGGAGGGTTATTCCCTGCCCTTGGAGGAACCTATCCCCGGGAAGATATGTGGAGCCTCAAGGAATATCGAAGAGTGCTTGGGATTTCAGGTGCGGCTGGTTCGTCAGCTGTCCTGGCAGCGGCATTGGCATTACGGTTTCTATTTTCTGCATCAGGCGGATTTCTTGGAGGGGTTTCACATGCATCTGGATTCCTGCTCTTCCCGCTGATACTGTTTGACAACCTGATGCCCTTTTTCCCCTTTTCCATTTTCTCCTCAGGGAGGATTCTGGAGTACAGCAAACGACTGTATGCCGTAACGGCGCTATCGGCTGCAGGGGTGCTGTACCTATTGTATTTCCACTAAACTAGTGAGACAGAAGACTTCCCTAACGGTGATATCGTGCTTTGCACATACTCAATGGGTATTACAATGACCGTATCGGACGTACCAGGTACTCGTTGTCTTTACGGGAGCTGAACTGTTCCCCATCAATGAAACGCTGGGACCACGCCTGGCCATCATTGAACTCAGACGAGGACCAGTAATGCCAATTCGATAACCCTCCAAGTTCCTGCTGATGCAGGTTCTCATACAAGAGGTTCAATTCATCACGGGACGGCAGAAACCAGTCCTTATATCCTTCTATCGTTAGACCTAATATCAGGTCATAACACTCTTTAGCCGCATACGTACCTGATACTAACTCGGAAACAATTTTTTCTGTATTAGCTTTTCCGGTGCCTATCGCAGTATCTGTTTCTCCAACAAGAAAAGGTAATAATCCCCATTCAAAACCAGGATCATCTCCGCCCGTGTACCATCCCTGTGGAGCCGCTTCTAGATATCTCCAATTGTAGCTGTAGAAACCTTTATCATAGAAAATAATGCCTCCGGCGGGGCCTGCATCACCCACTTCGTATACTTTTGGGGATGACCCGTGAGAACTTGAGTGGAAATTCATTTCACATCCGAACAGGAGAAGTACAGCACATACGATAAGAGAACCCGATATACCACAATGAACCAACAGTTTCATACACATCCTCCCTGTTATTGGCAAAAAACGGAAGCATTGTTTAAAGATTCTGCTAGGTGCTGTATACGTGAGTACCATCTAATGGTAACACCTGCCCTGCAATACCACAAGGGTGCGCATAGACATCATTGGAGCAATTATCGAGAGCCACTACATGGGGAAGCTGCATGGACGGCAAAAAAGTGAAGAGCTGTCAGCTGCCTATAGACATTTTGATTCATCAATCATTGAACCCTTCTTGAATGAGGATTTTCACTACGTTTCACAATGGGTTTTTGAATAATAATGCCGACGAGAATGCCATTCCTGAAAGCAAGAGATATTTGACTGATGACCAGATGGATAAGGTTTGACTTTTTTTTATAAACACCTATTATTTGATACATGGCAGAGAAAATTGTGGCACACCTTCGTGCGCTGCGTAGTTCACGCAATATTACCCAGGCTGAACTGTCTCAATTGGTGGGAGTAACCAGGCAGACCATAATCGCGATTGAAAAAGGGAACTACACTCCCTCCGTCCTGCTGGCCATTAAACTTGCACGGGTTCTTGGGGTAACTGTTGAGGAGGTTTTTGACTATGTTGACGAAACTTCGTGAGAATATTGAAATTGCCGTTTCCATTATTCTGCTTCTACTCCTCATAACCTGCCTGGACCCGTTAGAATCTTTCATGCCTGCATTTTGGGAACAGATGATCACAGTCCTGCTGATTGTATTATTCGGAGTGTTTGCAGGCCTGTTTTTCAAAGAACGGGGTAGGGACGAGAGAGAAAAAAGCCATCTTGTTCTGGCGGACCGGACCGCATTTCTTGCAGGGGTTGGACTGCTGATTTTCTTCATCATCCTTGATATCCTCTCTGTTCATTCAGATAAAGCACTTATCTTTGTCCTGAGCGGCATGCTGCTTACCAAGCTGATTACCCTGGTTGTCCTAAAATCCATCCGATAACAAGAAAATGTAAAGTATCCTTGACATTTAGAAATGGTACCCCTATTTTTAGATGCAGGGAGAATGCACATGAAAAAAACTGTAATGCTGACTCTATGTGCGGTGCTGTTCCAGGTCTACGGTGCTTCAGCTGCACAGGAGGACCCTGCTGCTGCCATAGAAACCTACCCTTGGAGCAGCCAGTTCTCAACTGACTTCACCCGGCATATCATAGATTACTCAGACATCCTGTCAGGAGGACCGCCGAAGGATGGAATCCCCTCCATAGACAGTCCGAAATTTATACCCATACATCAAGCTTCAGACTGGATCAAACCCCAGGAGCCGGTGATCCTGCTGCCCGATATAAACGGAGAATCACGAATATATCCAATCCAAATTCTCATGTGGCATGAAATTGTTAATGACAGGATCCAGGGGAAGCCCGTGGCGGTAACCTACTGTCCCCTCTGCACTACCGGCGTAGTCTTTTCCGCACAAGTTGGAGATATGCACCTTGATTTCGGCGTAACAGGCCTTCTCAGGTACAGTAACATGATCATGTATGACAGATACAGTGAAAGCTGGTGGCAGCAGGCAACAGGTGCCGCATTGGCAGGGAAATTCACAGGAGAGAATCTGGAAATACTGCCTTCGCTAACCCTTTCCTTCGAAAATGCATCAGCGGGGCATCCCGATGCTTTAGTCCTCAGTCGGGATACAGAATTTATGCGTGCATACGGCAGGAATCCCTACATAGGATATGACACCAGCGGCATACCCTTTCTCTACCAGGGACCTGGTATTGATGAATCCATGGAGATGCTTGATCGGGTAATTGCACTACGGGTTAACGGGGAAGTAGATGCGGTCTCCTATGCCCTGCTCAAGGAAGAGCATCTTGTGGAGCGGGAGATTGGAGGTAAACCGGTAGCAGTATTCTGGGTGCCGGGGACCAGTTCTGCTCTTGATGCCGGCGATATCTCCTCAGGTCGGGATATAGGCAGTGCAAATGCATTTTTTTCACAATTAGGAAATCTGAAGCTTGAATTCCAGTATCTGGGCGGTGATTTTATCGATATCCAGACAGGAACCCGCTGGAATACTACAGGAAAAGCAACGGCAGGGGACCTGCAGGGAGAGAGTCTTGTCCCGGTTACTGCAGTAGAACATTTCTGGTTTTCCTACCAGGCTTTTATGAATGAATTTGGTTCATTTGGACAGGAATAAGGAGTCTAACATGGGGAAAAGGACACATGATGTCATCATCATTGGAGGGGGTTCCGGGGGACTCTCAACAGCCTACGGATGTGCGGGACTCGGGATGAAGACCGCACTTATTGAGCCCAATGCTATGGGAGGAGATTGTCTGCATTACGGCTGCGTACCGAGTAAATCACTGCTGCGCAGTGCTTCCGCAGCAGCTCTCATCAGGAATTCCCAGGATTACGGCCTGGACCCGGTTGCCCGCCCGGCTTGGACCTACCGGCTTGTGGCAGACAGGACAGCAGATATCATTAAGTCCATAGAGATCCATGACAGTGCCCAACGGTACCGGTCTTTGGGAGTGGAGGTATACCAGCAGAGGGCCAGATTTATCGACCCCTATGCTCTGAAGCTTGATGACGGTTCAATCATCTCAGCCTCGAGGATTGTCCTGGCAACAGGAAGCAGACCCATGATCCCTCCCATTTTGGGACTAAAGGAGACAGGGTATATTACTAATTTGGATGTATTTACCCTGGATACTCTGCCTTCTTCACTTACGGTCATTGGGGGAGGCCCGATTGGTGTAGAACTGGGGCAGGCGCTTCTGCGCCTGGGGGTTAAGGTTGCAATAATTGAAACCGCACCGCACATCCTTCCCAGGGAAGACCATGATATCGCAGCGGTCCTCCGCGAGCAGTTAGTGAAGGAGGGTGCCGAGATAATTGAGGGAAGGAGTGTAGTGAGCATATCTCCTGGTGAAGGGGGAAGCACGAGTACCCTTGACGATGGGAGGGTGATCACCTCGCAGCAGATTCTTGTCGCAGCTGGCCGCATCGGGAATACTGAAGATCTGGCGGTTGAACGCGCGGGCATCCAGGTAACAAAGGGATTCTTTAAAACAGATGCCAGACTGAGGACAACCGCAGGGCATATCCTTGCCGTCGGGGACTGTAACGGGAAATACCTGTTTACCCATGTCGCCGGGGCTGAAGCTTCCCTGGCAGTGCGCAGGATTGCCCTGAAGCTGCCAGGACGCATGAAGTATCATGCGGTTCCCTGGGTTACCTACACGGAACCCGAAATCGCCTCGGTAGGCCTTAATGAGCAGCGTGCAGTAGATAACAAGATATCCTATCGAACCGTAACCGTTGATATGTCAGAGCTTGACCGTGCCCGTACTGAAGGGGCAACCGAAGGGTTCATGAAAATTCTCTATAACAGCAAATACCAAGTCCTGGGGGTTCAGGCTGCAGGGCCCCATGTGGGTGAACTGCTGATGAGTGGTGTTCACGCGGTAGAGAACCGCTGGAAGATCGGAAAGTTCTTGAAACCGATATATCCCTATCCTACAGTTTCTGAAGCGTATAAACGTGCTGCTTCCAAGGTGATGGGACCGAAGCTCTTTAATCCTCGTGTGCGAAGGATGCTTCGGCTGGCATTCCGTTATCGCGGAGAAGGAGCGTTGAATGCATAGAAAAAAAGTCATAGTGATACTGCTTGCAGCTCTCATGCTGTTTTTGTCTCTCCGATATAACCTCCCTGCCGTCCTGACCACATGGCTCGAATACATTCAGAGCCTCGGTACGGCCGGGATAATTGCGTTTATCCTGCTCTACATATTGGCTACGGTGGCATTCCTGCCGGGGAGCATTCTCACTCTTGGTGCGGGGTTTGTCTTCGGATTTCTGCAGGCTGTTGTGTATGTCAGTATAGCCTCCACCCTTGGTGCTACAGCAGCCTTTCTCCTCGGGCGGGGTCTGTTCAGGAGGGAGATATCCCTAAGGACCGGTGAGAACCCGAAGTTCAAGGCAATAGATATGGCCGTTGCTCAGGAAGGCTGGAAAATCGTAATGCTCACCAGGCTTTCCCCGGTGTTTCCCTTCAACCTGATCAATTATGCCTATGGGCTAACGGCTGTCTCCCCACGGGCATACATACTCGCCTCCTGGATCGGCATGCTGCCGGGAACCGTCATGTACGTATATATTGGATCATTGGCAGGTGATCTTGCTGCGGCCGCTGCAGGAGAACAGACGGCAATGCCAGGTCCATGGATGATAGCAGCAAGGATTGCAGGACTAGCGGCTGCCGTTGTGGTAACCCTGCTTATTGCCCGTACAGCTCGCAGAGCCCTCAGGGTCCACATGGAATAGATACCAGGGAGAGATACGGTACGGATAAGAAAATGTAAAGTTTACTTGACATTTTGTGAATATTATTTAGATTACATATATGAAAAAGTTATTACTGCTTTTAGCACTTCCTGCTGCGCTGCATGCAGCTCCGCAGGCTGAATTATGGGATGATTGGCTGCCCCATAATCCCGAATCACATCGAACACTCGACCACAGCAGGTGGGACCTGCTGCTTGACGGGCATCTGGTGACAGATGACCCTTCGGGGGTGCATCTTTTTGACTATGACGGGGTTTCCCCTGATGATTACCAGGTGCTTTCCGAATATCTGGCCTATCTGGGGGATGTCAAGGTGTATGACCTTACCCGAGATGAGCAGATGGCATACTGGATTAATCTATACAATGCTCTTACTATCCAGGTAATACTTGATCATTGGCCCGTTGCATCCATACGAGACATCAACCTGGGGGGGCTTTTCACCCGGGGCCCCTGGAAGGCGGCGCTCATGGAGGTGCAGGGTCAGCAGATTTCCCTTGATGATATCGAGCACCGTATACTGCGGCCTATCTGGAATGATGCTAGGATCCACTATGCCGTAAACTGCGCGAGTATTGGATGCCCTAACCTTCAGCCATGGGCTTTCACCCATGAGAATCTGGAAGAGCTGCTTGAGGCAGCTGCAGTAGAGTTCATACACCACCCAAGGGCAGTAAAGGTAAGCGGCAGAACCCTCAACCTCTCAAGCATCTTCGACTGGTTCAGCGAGGATTTCGGGGATTCAAGAGAGGGTATCCTTGCACATATCATGGGGTATGCATCCGAGGAACTGCAGGAAGACCTAGCACCGTTTCTCACCGGAAGCGGAAGGATCCGCTACAGCTATGACTGGAGCATCAATGCGGGGGACAGAAGGTCCTCAGGGGAGTGAAGTACATGGAAGTTGTGCTTGCAGGTGCAGGACATACGCACATTGAAATCATCCGCCAGGCCGAAAAGTTTCGTGAAATGGGCCATCGACTGACCATAGTAAGTCCTCTAAAGCATCATCCCTACTCCGGAATGGCTCCAGGAATGCTTGGCGGTACCTACTCCTATGATGATATCCTGCTTCCCGCATACAGCCTTGCAGAAGCAGGCGGTGCTGCATTTATACAGGACGCCGTTGCCGGCATCAATACCAGGACCTCAGTAATACGCCTTGTCCATGGAGGAGCCATATCCTATGACATAGCATCGGTGAACATCGGCAGCGATGCTGCAGAAGACCATGTGCAGGGAGATCATATCTTTACAGTGAAGCCGATTGAACGGCTCTTTGAGGCAAAAACCTATATTTCGAACCTTGCGTCTTCCCGATCACCCTTTCGAGTGGTTGTTGCGGGAGGCGGGCCTGCGGGGGTGGAAGTAGCCGGTAATGTTTCTCATCTCATCACTTCCCTGAGGAATTCCGGAATGCCTGCCCGGGGCAGGGTCTCTCTTTATGCATCTTCATCTTCAAGCATCGGGGGATACCGTGGCAGGGCAGGGGCGTATATCCTCAAAACTCTGAAGCAGATGGGAGTGGCTGTGCATCAGGGTGAAAGATTTACCCTTTCTGTGCATGGGAAATCGGACGCAGCAGATGCCGTATTACTGGCATCAGGAGTCAGGCCTGCAGGAGTCATTAGTACGCTTGGCCTGCCAGTCGGGAAGACAGGATCCATTACTGTGAACAAATACCTTCAGGTAACAGGGGAGCAGGCGGTTTTTGCTGTTGGCGACTGTGCTGAATTTAGTGTCGGTAAAACAGCGTCACTGGACCGTGTAGGAGTCTATGCGGTACGGCAGCAGCAGGTTCTCCTCCACAATCTGCTGATGAAAGTGAGCGGTAATAGTGACCAGCTCATCCCCTTTAGGAAGTATGGGCCTTATCTTTCAGGGCTCAACCTCGGAGGAGGAATAGGACTGCTGCAGTGGAAGGGATTTCTCCTGACAGGAAGAAAGGCTTTTCTCATAAAAGACTTCATTGACCGGCGTTTCATCCGAAGATACAGCGTATCGGAGGGTTTAGGAGGACAGGATGATTGACAAGTATACCAGAATAGCTAAAGACCTTCTGCTGAACTCTGTGGTCCGGCTTTTTGCCCGCCTGGGGATCACTCCCTTGAAGGTTACTGTGTTAGGGTTTATTGCCGGCACTGCCGCAGCTGCAGCGGCAGCCTTCGGATATTGGACTGCAGCTTTGCTGTTATGGTTTTTTAACCGTATCCTGGACGGCATCGACGGATCCCTCGCCAGGAAGACCGGTACGGTACAGGAATATGGAGCTTATCTCGATATCATGCTGGATTTTGTAGTGTACGCCGCCTTGCCCATCGGAATTGCCCTTGGAGTGAGTGATATGCTGATTGGGGAGTTCCTCTGGCAGTCAGTTTCCCTCCTGCTGGCCGCATACTATATAAACAGCGCCTCTTGGATGTATATTTCTGCCATCCAGGAAAAACGCAGCATGATGCCGGAAACACCCACATCCATAGCAATGCCTGCAGGCATTATTGAAGGTACCGAAACCATACTCTTTTACACCCTTGCGCTCATATTCACTGAATATGCGGTTATCATATTCTTCATCTTTGCATTGCTCGTCCTCCTTACCGCTGTTGTTCGTGCTGCATGGTGGATCCGCAACGAGCTTATCATGCTGAACTTGCCGTCCTGATGCAGAAGATCAGCTGCCGCAACCCCAGCTCAGATGACACAGGAACCAAAAATTTTACTTTGCAGATAATTATCATTGGGCTGCATTCTCTCAAATCCTCCATTATTTAGTTAAAAAATTCTGCTAAACCTGCGTGTGTGATATCTGCATCGTATCAGGTACGTCACATTCTTTCATGTGTATGCCAGATAGATACATATCTTTTCACATCAATGAAACCCAAATTTTTTTGAAACCCAATGCAGAATGATTCGTATATATAAGTGAGTCACCGGTGGACACAGTGCTTACAAACAAGCACATCCTTCATTTTTTATGGGTTAATAAAAAAAAGTATTACACACAGCAAACATTTGCTGAAACTACTATGTGAGGAGAAATGATTATGCGTAAAAAATTGAGAAATAGTATCATAGCAGTCTTTGTGGCTGCTGTTGCCCTGGCGGGCTTGATTTCTTGTGATACATCTTCAGGAACTGGCGTTATGGAGGTGCACATGACTGACGCTCCGATAATGTCTGATGATGTGCATGGAGTCTATATTACTGTTGTAGGAATTGAATATCATGCAACCGAAGAGGGTTGGGTGACAATGGAAGATTTTGAAGGTCCAAAGA
>SKXS01000174.1 GCA_007128345.1 Spirochaetia bacterium | reverse complement strand
TTGCGGCGTGTCGGTTCGAGCCTGACTCCGTGTAAATCCTTATTTCCTGAAGCGCTTGATGAAATCTTCTACTTCCGGTAGCCCTCCCTGGTAAACCAGGTAGCCGTTGTAAGGCTCGCGCCGTGTGATGTCGTCGTTCATCGGGGTAAGCATGATCTTTTTTACTTCATCCAGGTTGTTGGTTTGTCCAAGCGCCCAACCCAGCTTTACCCAGGCCACCTCGGGCAGCATGTTTTCGGCGGGCACAACACCCAGCGCCATCATCTCACGACCGGTTTCGTAAACAAACATCTGTACATAGCCCCAAAGGGTCTGCACCGTCATGTAAACGGCAACACCCTTTTTGTTGGCTCGCTCCAGCGCCGGATACAGCGGCTTGTTTACATGCCCCAGACCGGTACCGGCAATCACAATGCCCTTGTAGCCGTTGTCAACCAAGGAGTCGACCATGTCGGGCATCATGTTCGGGTAATAATAGATGATGGCCACCTTTTCTTCGAAGTAAGGCATGATCTTTACTTTCCGGTCTTTGCGGCGGCTGTTGTAGTCTTTTTTGATGGGGATGACGCCGTCTCTCGAAACCCTTGCCAGTGGGATGTCGCCCACGGTGCGGAAAGTGCTGCGGTACGACGAGTGCATCTTGCGCACGCGGGTGCCGCGGTGCAGCAGGCCGTACTCATCAGAGGTGGGGCCGAACATGCACACCATCACCTCGGCGATGTCGGCGTTGCCGGCCGTGTAGCAGGCGTGCATCAGGTTCAGGGCTGCATCCGACGACGGCCGGTCGGACGAGCGTTGCGAGCCCACCAGCACGATGGGCACCGGCGGGTCTTGTATCATGTAAGTGAGGGCTGCGGCCGTGTGGTGCAAGGTATCCGTTCCATGACCGATCACAATGCCGTCGATGCCATTCTCGATCTCCTTGCCAATGGCAACGGCCAGCTGCTTGTATTGCTCCGGCCCCATGTTTTCGCTGAACACGGCAAACACTTTTTCGGTGGTAAGGTTGCAGATGTCGGCCAGCTCGGGCACGGCGCCATACAACTCACCAGGCGAAAAGGCCGGGATCACAGCGCCCGTGCGGTAATCCAGGCGCGATGCAATGGTGCCGCCCGTGCCTATCAGCTTTACACTCGGCAAGCCCTTGGTGTATGGGAATTCCTTTTCAGGGATCTTGTAGTTGGCTTTCTTATAGCCGGTTTCTTTCATGCTGATGATGTTCGCCACATCGATGCCCACATTATACCCTGTAGGAATCTTCAGCACGATGTGCTTGTCGTCGTCGTTTTCGGACCGCGGTAATACCGTGCCAACGAAGTTGCCGCGGCTGGTTTCGATGGTAGCTTGGCCCCACACCCTGACATTGAACTTTTTTAATGTTTTGAGGGCCTCGCCCTTATATCCTTGGAAAAAATCTTCGCTCATGTAATTGGTTTTATGTCAACAAACTGGTGAACATCTGAATCGGTCAATTGGCCGAAATTATTTAAGTTGTTTTTCTATGTTTTGCTTAAGGCTTTGCAGCGGAATGTTGCCCAGCGCATTGGCTCTCAGCTGCCCCATCATCCATTGCAGTTCGGATGTCTTTCCTTGCGAATGCCGTATGCTTTGGAATTTTCTTCTGAGGAATTCCAGGTTGGCCAGCACCTTATCTTCTTTCATTGGGATGAAGTTGATAATGGTAAGAATGGAATCGATGTCCATCTTTGGGTTTTCATATATGATGGGAAGCATGGGCTTAATGATCTCCCGGTCGAGTTTTCGCTGCCTGATGGCTTTCATCATGCTGGCGATGCAGCTGTAGTCGAAGCCGGGCGCTTTGTCGTAGTGCCCTTCTACGAATTTGAGGCGGTGGCCGAACAGGGTGCCCACAAATACGGGGTCTTCTTTCTGTTTGGTAACAATTTCCTGTATGAGTGGGAAAAGATTGTTTTTCAGGATGTAGGTGTATGTGTCCTCGGGGATGCCCCACTTTTTCATCTGGTGGTAGGCTTCTATGGTCGTTACCGGCAGATTTTGTCCAAGTCGCTGTATGTCTTCGTCGCGCAGGGGGATTGGCTTTGAGTCGGTGTCGGGGTACATGCGGTCGGCGCCCGGCAGCACTCGTTCGAAGATGGTGGTGCCATCAACAAACGACTTTCGGGTTTCGTTTGGCACGCCGTCGAAGGCCCAGCGGCAACGTTCGTCGATGGTTTCCAGGCCGGTGGGTATGTCTTCTTCAGGGCCCCAGAAAAACAGGACAGCATCGTCGGCTTTGCTGCCCAGCATTTTGCGCAACTGCTGGTATGTCTCGTCACTTTCCATGGGTGCCAGGCTGTCGTTGGTGCACATGTTTGGTTTTTCGATGCAGGCGATTACCTTGAGGCGGTCGGTGATCTCATCGGCAAATACTTTGCCGGGCTGTGTGAAGTGCGACAGGATGCCGTGGAAGCGCGGCAGGTTGACGCCGTAGAGTTTCATGCCTGCATTTTTCAGGCCCTTGAGGGCTTTCGAGCGGAAATTGAAGTCGCGCGGATTCAGCTCTTCATAGTGCATTTTCCAGTCTGCCGGCTTTTTGATCTTTTTGAGCAGCTTTTCGCGGATGTGCAGCAGCGCCCACTGACGGAATGCCTCGTTGTGGGTGAGCTCCGGTATCCATTTGATGCGCGACACCCCTTTGATCTCCACGCGTGTGCCGCCCCGGCAGCTCACGTTCACATCCTGGCGAGCCGCTCCCATGCCCGTGCGCACCCTGCCGGTGCTGCGATTCAGGAAACGGATCACCTGGCAGGCCTCGGCCACTTCGT
>SKXS01000093.1 GCA_007128345.1 Spirochaetia bacterium | reverse complement strand
TACATCAGGACCTGGACCATGCCCTGGCGTCACTCGATTCCCGCTGCTTTGCCTTTCTCTTTGCTCCGATGTACCACGGCGCCATGCGCCATGTGGCTCCCATTCGGCAGGAACTGAAGCTTCGGACACTCTTCAACCTGATCGGTCCCCTGGTCAATCCCCTGCGACCTGACTTCCAGATAGCCGGCGTCTTTGATTCTAGCATTATGGAGATGTACGCGCAGACCCTCTCCCTGCTGGGTGTCAGGCGTGCCATGGTGGTCCATTCGATTGACGGCATGGATGAGATCAGCGTGTGCGCCCCTACGAAGATCACTGAGGTGAGGGACGGCACCGTATCATCGTATCTATTCGATCCCGCTGAAGCGGGAATCAGCGGGTATGAAGCTAAAGATATCCTGGGGGGCAATCCAAGCGAGAATGCCGCGATATTCCGAGCCGTGCTCGACGGAGATGCATCATCACAGTCTCTGCGGGCCGTCAGGGACGGGATCCTGCTCAATGCCGGGGCAGCCCTTGCCGTATCCGGATATGCAGCAGATATTACGGAGGGGGTGAAACTGGCTTCATCGTGCATCGCCGACGGAAGGGCACGGGACCAGCTTGCAAAACTCCGGGAGCACACCCATGCCCAGTAGCATTCTCGACACCATCCTGGATTCGCGCAAAGCCCGCCGCAGTGAAGAGCGCTCTCACGTGCTGCAGCTGACCGGAGGCAGGAGACAGAGACCCCTCAACTCGTTTTTTTCTAATTCGGGGCTTATCTGCGAGCTCAAGCGCTCCTCCCCGTCGCGGGGGGTAATCAACCAAGAGGAATCCCTCGGTGACATCCTGAAGGACTACATACGGGGAGGGGCGCATCGTATGTCTGTACTCACAGAAAGCAGCCGTTTCTGCGGAAGCTGCGATGACCTGTTTACTCTCGCCCGCTCCCATCCCAATTACGCGTTTTTGCGGAAGGACTTTCTCTACTGTACAGATGACATCAGGGAGTCCTACCTGCTCGGTGCTGATGCGGTCCTGCTGATAGCAGAGATGCTTGACCCCGATACCCTCGGGAAGCTTACCGCAGAGGCACGCAGAGCAGGACTGGGAGTTCTCACGGAGGCTCACAGCGAACAGCAGGCGCAGAAGGTCATGGACGCAGAAGTCCTTCCAGATGCCCTGGGCATCAATTCCCGGGACCTGGGAAGCTTCAGGGTAAACCCGCTGATTCCCTACATGTGCGCCCCGCGGTTTATTCCCCAGATTCCTGTGGTGCTCGAGTCAGGGGTTACACACGCATCAGAAGCTTTCCAGGCGGGAAACAGCGGCCTTCACGGCATGCTGATCGGCTCAAGGCTCATGGAAACTCCGCATGTAATGAGGACTGCACTGGTAAGCTCCTTTGCTTCTCAGTTCTCCCTCGGCAGCTCTTCTGCTCCCTCACTCATCACCAAGCTCTTCGCCAGGTTCCGCTCTCCGAAGCCGCTGGTGAAAATCTGCGGGATCACCACCTTAGCTGATGCAGAGCTCTGCGCCAGGGAGGGAGCCGACATGCTGGGATTCATCCTCGCCAGGTCCAAACGGAGCATAGATCCATCCTCCCTAAAGGATTTTGCCCATCTGGACATACTCAAGATTGCCGTGGTCTGCGACCCCGATGAGGCTCAGCTCTCCCTGCTGGATGATCTCCACAAAGGGGAGATTATCGACGGGGTGCAGTTCCACGGAAGCGAACCCCCTGATATGCTTGACCGCTTTCCGGGCAGCGCCCTGAAGGCAGTTACGGTCACCCGCACCCATGATATCCATGACCACCCCTACGGACCGTTCGTGCTCTATGATCTCCCCAAAGGGGGGCAGCACTGCTACACAGATGAACAGCTCATGCAATTAGACCGCCGACTTATAGCCGGCGGCATCACCCCGGATACCCTGTCCCATGTACTCGATACGGCTTCCCCCCTGCTTGTGGATATCGCATCGGGGGTTGAGTCATCGCCGGGGAGAAAGGACCCGAAGAAAGTCAGGGAGCTCTTCTCCCTGCTGGAGCATCGTTATGGGTAAATACTTTGGTCCCTACGGGGGACAGTTTGTGGGCGAGGTGCTCAAGGGCGCACTCGCTGAACTTGAAGAGGCCATGCAGAATATTCTTCCTTCTGCGGCATTTCAGGACAGCTTCCGCCGCCTCCAGGAGACCTACATCGGCCGGCCGACTCCCCTCTGCCGGGCGGACAATCTGAGCGAAGATCTTGGAGGCGCGCAGGTGTACTTCAAGCTTGAGGGGCAGGCGCAGACGGGAGCGCACAAGATAAACAATGCCCTCGGCCAGGTGCTGCTTGCCAAGTGCATGGGCAAGACCCGGGTGATTGCCGAAACCGGTGCGGGGCAGCACGGAGTAGCAACTGCGGCAGCGGCCGCAAGGCTCGGTCTCTCATGCGATATATTCATGGGCACCGTGGACATCCGGCGGCAGCAGCCCAATGTTTTCCTCATGAAGCAGTACGGGGCTGCAGTTCACCCGGTGGAGGACGGCAGCCGCACCCTCAAGGATGCGGTCAACGCGGCGCTCAAGAACTGGGTGGAGGAATCGTCAACGACTCACTACGTGCTCGGATCTGCCCTGGGTCCCTACCCCTACCCGGATCTCGTGAAGCATTTCCAGCAGGTAATCGGCAGGGAGACCAGACAGCAGGTGCTCCATGATGCGGGACGGCTGCCCGACATGCTGGTTGCCTGCTGCGGGGGAGGGTCGAACGCCATCGGGTTCTTCTCGCCTTTTTTGGATGATCCTGTCGCCCTCATTGCCGTGGAAGCCGGCGGGTACGGAAACCGCCCCGGAGAGCACGCCGTGCGCATGGAGGGAGGCGGAATGCCCGGCATTATCGAAGGGTACCACTCCCTGTTCCTCCAGACTGAGGACGGGCAGACATCCGCAACACACTCGATATCAGCTGGGCTGGATTATCCCGGCATCGGGCCCGAACTGGCCTATCTCGGTTCAACGGGACGCATCACCTTCACCCGTGCCGGCGACCGTGAAGTCCTGGATGCCTACGGAATCCTGGCTCGCCGTGAAGGACTTATCTGCGCCCTTGAATCCGCCCATGCAGTCGCGGCGGCCCTGAAGATAGCTCCCACGCTCGGCAGGGAGGCACTCATGGTGGTGAACTTGTCAGGCCGGGGAGATAAGGACCTCTTCATTACCGCCGGAGAGCTCTACCGTGATGCATGGAGGGAGTTTCTCCAGCAGGAGGCAGGGAGGCTTGCCGATGAGACGCATTAAGATCATGGCGCACCTGGTGGCGGGATTTCCCTCACCAGAAGGATGGAAGGCCGCCGCTGCAGCCCTCAGGAACGCGGGGGTAGAGATCCTCGAAATCCAGATACCCTTCTCGGACCCTACCGCGGACGGACCTGATATTACCGCGGCAAGTGAAGCATCCCTGAGACAGGGCTTCAGGGTACGTGACATATTCAGCTGCATCGCATTCGGCCGTGAGCTCGGGTTTGAGGAAATCCATGTGATGACCTATGCCAACATCGTCCACCGGTACGGTATGGAGCAGTATATCCGGGACATGGCTGACAGCAAGGTAACCGGGCTTATTGTTCCTGACTACCCTATCGAGGATGACCACGGATTCTACCGGACCGCCGCAGGCTATCCTCTCGCGGCTATGCCGGTGGCCGTTCCCACCATGAACAGCACGCGCCTCAGGATGCTTGCTGACCTTAAACCTGTCTGCGTCTACGCAGCCCTCAGGCAGGGAGTCACGGGCAGGAAGACGGAGATCGACGGAGAGACTTTCGGCTTCCTTGAGAAACTTTCGGAGATGCGCGTGTACGCAGGCTTCGGGATATCGCACAGGGATCAGCTGAAGGCGCTGGAGTCCCGGGCATATGCGGCGGTCATCGGCAGCCACATTACCCGGGCGGCATCACGCTCATCATCACCAGAAGAGGTCTACAGGGAAGTGGATGCTGCGATTCACCAGTGCGTATACTGATCACCCGTGGTACCATAGCCTATGCAGTGGTGGCAGCATACAGTAATCTACCAGGTATACGTCAGATCATTCTTCGACTCGAACGGGGACGGCATCGGTGATATTCCCGGCATCACCGCAAAGCTGGACTATCTTGAAGCGCTAGGCGTTGAGACCCTGTGGGTCACCCCGTTCTTCTCCAGTCCCCACCGTGATTTCGGCTATGACGTCTCCGACTACCGTACCGTTTCAAGCGTATACGGCTCCATGGATGATGTGCGCACCCTCATCAGGGAGGTGCACCGCCGGGGCATGCGGATTATCCTGGATATGGTGCTCAACCATACGAGCATCGACCATCCCTGGTTTCGTGAGTCGCGCCGGTCACGGGACAACCCCAAGCGGGATTGGTATGTCTGGAGGCCGGGAAGAAAGTCCCATGGAAAAAAGCCGCCGAATAACTGGCGGAGCATGGTCTACGGAAGCGGGTGGCACTACGACCCGATGACGGAAGAGTGGTACTGGGCTGCATTCCTCCCCTTCCAAAGCGATCTTAACTGGAGAAACCTTGAGGTGCGCAAAGAGATGCGATCCATGCTCACCAGCTGGCTTGAGGAAGGGATTGACGGGTTTCGCCTGGATATCTTCGACTGCATCTTCGAAGATCCCCAATGGAGGGACAACCCCTTCTCCCCTCATCTTCTCCCCAAGCTTGACCAGGGCATCTCCACGTTCCAGCGGGTTGACCGGATCCGTCATCTGGATGAGACCTTTCTCCTTGCAGAGGAACTCCGTGGGCTTGCAGACTCCTACGGGGGCTTTCTCGTGGGGGAGGTGTTCGGAGACTGGCCTGTCCTGCGCAGGTACTGCGGAACCAGCAGCTGCAGCGGACTGCATCTGGTGTTTCTCTTTCAGAGCCTGGATGCTCCCTTTACAGCCCGGGGATTCCGCAGGCTGCTGGAGCAAGCTGAAGCATGGTTTCCCCACCCCTGGTCACCGGTTTGGGTATTCGGCAATCACGACAGGCAGAGGAGGATGAAAACCCTTAAGGGTTCTGTGGAGAAGGCCAAGCTCCAGGCGGCATTCCAGCTCAGCGCCCGGGGCGTGCCGTGCATCTACTACGGGGAGGAGATCGGCATGGGCCACGGCACCATACCGGTCGGAGAATCCAGGGACGCAGCTGCCCGGCTCTTTACTGATCGCTTTCCTCATTTCCTGGTATCCCTCATCGACCGCATGACAGGGGGAGCGGTACACCGTGACAACTGCAGGACGCCTATGCAGTGGGATGACACGGCGCATGCCGGATTCTGCAGTGCCGACGCATCACCCTGGCTTCCGGTCCAGGCAGATGCCTCGTTTGTGCATACAGCTGCCCAGCTGTCTGACTCCCAGTCACTGCTGAACTGGTACCGCAAACTCCTGGCGTTGCGCAGGGAGTATCCGCCGCTTACCCGGGGATCTCTTGAAATAGTACGCATACCAGCCCATGACCGCGACATACTGGGGTATATCAGATCGGCGGGGGAGCAGGCGGTCCTGGTCCTGCTGAACTTCTCATCCAGGAAGATTTCAGACATCCCTCTTAGATACGGGAACAGACATTTCACTACCCTGCTGCTTGCAACTGGCGGCGGGCATCTTGATCCCCGATCGGTTCAGCTTGACCCATGGGAAGCCTGCATTTTCATGGAGGAGCGCCTGCAGAAATGACCCCTTTATTTTCTTTGCAAACCCATGTATGGTACCCCCATGGCATACTCAGGAACATATCTGCACATATCTGCTCAAAGACAGGATCTTGTCTGCGTATCCTATGCCATGGTGCAATCGGGTTTCCCGGCCTATGGGAATGCAAGCCGAGGAGGATGCACGGCATGAAGATACGCACACTAGGCAGCAGCGAGCCTGTCCCCTGGGATTTGCTGCTGGAAGCGGATCCTGACATCAAGCATATTGAAGGATATTTTGCTGAGAGTTCGGTTCGTATTGCAGTGTCCCGCGAAAGGGTAATCGGCATCTGTGCAAGCATGGAGACCGCCCCCGGAACTTGGGAGATCATGAATCTATCGGTGTCCTCCGAATACCGGGGCAGAGGGGTCGGTGCACAGCTCATCGCAGATGCAGAAGCATTGGCCATACAGTCAGGGGGAAGGGCAATAGAAGTAGGAACCGGAAATTCAAGCATCCGTCAGCTGGGCTTCTACCAGCGGTGCGGGTATCGGATCACAGGCATCAGACCGGACCACTTTGTGCATACCTATGGGGAACCGATCTACGAGGACGGGATACCCTGCAGAGATATGATCAGGCTTGAAAAGCAGCTTGTACCACAGTAATGTGCGGCGGAGAGATATCGGCATATCCTCCCCGCCCACTATGAGGAGTCACTTATGGATCTGCATACGTTGGAAACCCCTTCACTTATTCTTGACAGGAAGAAGCTTGAGCACAATATTGCACGCATGGAGGACCGCATGGCAGCGGCGGGCGTGCTCCTCCGGCCACATGGCAAGACAGCCAAATCCAGCGAAGTGATGAGCCTCTTCCGCAATGCCCGGAAGAACGGTATTTCGGTCTCTACGGTGAAGGAAGCCGAATACTACTTCTCCCACGGATTCAAGGATATCCTCTTTGCGGTAGGCTTCTCCCCTCAGAAACTTGACCGCATCTTCAAGCTCGTGAAGAAGGGAGCGCACATCACGGTGATTGCTGATTCACTGGTCCAGGCGGATGCCGCGGCCAATGCGGCGGAGCAGCATAAGGCAGTGCTCCCCGTAATGATCGAAATCGACTGTGACAGCCAGCGCGCAGGGATCACTCCTGACGATCCGCTTCTGCCGAACTTGGGCCGGTTCATTGAAGCATCACCCCACCTCATCCTTAAGGGGGTCCTGACCCATGCCGGAAAGGCATACCAGGCAACCAGCCCGGAGACAATAAAGGAGATCGTTCATCAGGAGCAGGAAGCTGTCCGCGAGAGCAGGCGCCGTCTTGCTGAAGCTGGGCTTCCCTGCCCGGTCACCAGCATCGGTTCGACCCCCACAGCTGCCGTTGCCAGGGAATTTCATGGTATCGATGAAGTGCGTGCCGGGGTGTTCATATTCCAGGACCTGGTCACAGCGGGACTCGATGTGTGTTCCAAGGAGGATATTGCCCTTTCTGTGCTCACTACGATTATCAGCGTAAGAAAGCAGATGAATCGGATCATCGTGGATGCGGGCTGGACTGCCCTTTCACGGGACCGGGGCACCATGGGCCAGAAAACCGATCAAGGATACGGGGTTGTCTGCGACCCCTGCGGGAAGCCCATCAGCGGGCTTATTGTATCATCGGTTAACCAGGAGCACGGCGTGATCACCCACCGGGAAAACAAGCCAATCCTCCTCGACCGGTTCCCCGTCGGCAGGCGTCTGAGGATACTCCCGAACCATGCATGCTCCACTGCAGCATGCCATGACCGCTACCATGTGCTTGGTGAATCCGATCAGATAGAGGATCAGTGGATACGCATAAACGGCTGGGTGTAGCAGCTTTACAGAAAATATTTCCGCGAATACTCATGACAGCTGTCTCAGTTTTGTGCTCCCTGGCCGCGGGACAATCCTCTTCCGCTGTCTACGTGAAGGCACGTTCCGGTCACGCTGTCGCTGCGCATCAGGTATGAAACTGCATCCCAGAGCGCCTGAGGTCCCGGAGGATCCTTGAAGACCGCAGGCGCCATCATGCGCTTACGGAAATGCGCACTGTCGGAATCCCTGAAGCTGATGATCCCCGGAGCGATACTGTTTACCTTGATGCCCGGACCGAACTCTGCGGCGAACGAACGGGTCATGTGCTCCAGGGCCGCCTTGGTGGCAGCGTAGGCTATGTGCTTGTGGGCGTGGGCATGTGCCAGGTAGTCGGTTATGTGGATAATGTCCCCAATTCCATCACGCTCCAGAAGCTGCCTGAGCTCCCGGTTCATCCGGTAGGGAGCAGCTATATGGAGCCGCATCATGGCATCAAGGACCTCCATGCTGCCTGAAGCTTCCTCATCACTGTGCCAAAGCGATGCGTTGTGGATGAGCGCCCGCAGACTGGTGCATCGCTTCAGCACCTCGCCGATGCATGTGTCTATGCCTTGTACAGTGGAGAGATCCGCCTGGATGATCTCAATGCCAGTCCTGGCCAGTGCATCAAGCTTGGCGGGATCTGTACGGCATGCGGTGATGACCCGATAGCCGCCGGCATGCAGCTGCTGAGCCAGGTACCTTCCCAGGCGTACGGAAGCTCCGGTTATGAGGACGGTCTGCTGTGACATGCCTAAGCTCCGGTCAGAATCGGACCTGCGGGGCAGTCCTTGCCGATTCTTCAATTTCAAAGTACGGACGTCTGGTCAGTCCCAGGCTTCCGGCAACTATATTAGCCGGAAACACGAGGATGGCCTGGTTGAAGCTCATTACCGTTTCGTTGTATCTCCGTCGGGCAACCGCGAGCCGGTTTTCCGTTCCTGCAAGCTCATCCTGAAGCCGTATGAAGCTCTGGTCGGCCTTTAAGTTCGGGTACTGTTCCACCACTACCAGAAGTCTGGAAAGAGCCGACTCCATTTCACCGTACGCTGCTGCGGTCTCCTCTACCCCCCGGGCTCCCCCAAGCTTGGCCCGGGCTTCAGCTATCTGGGTAAATACCGCTTCCTCGTGCGATGCGTATCCGCGGACAGTCTCAACGAGGTTGGGAATAAGGTCAAATCTGCGCTGCAGCTGGTTGTCAACCTCAGACCAGGAAGCTTCCAGCTGCTGCTCCATTCGAACGAGATTATTCCTCGAGTTGATGTACCACAGCCCAAAGAGCACTGATCCTACAGCGATCACTGAGAGCACTATGATAACCGGTGCAAATTTTCTGTTACTCATCCTTCAGTCTCCTCTGGTGCATGCATCCGGTTCAGAATGACCGGGATGCCCCGCCTCCGCCGAAACGTCCTCCCCCAAATCCGCCGAATCCGCCTCCCCGGGGCATCGTACCGAATCCTCCCCCCCGGGGTCGTCTCACCATGCTTCCCCAGAAAAGCAGCGGCCACAGCCGCAGGCGCCCGAAAATCACAAAAAGGATAATGAGCACATAGAGAAAGCTCGGCAGTTCGCTTTCCTGGGAGCTCTGCGTCTGTACTGCGGCAGTCCGGGGAAGGTCAAATCCCCGACGTTGCGCCAGGAGGGATGCCAGAGCGCTGCTTCCCTTTACCAGGGCCTGGGAGTAGTTGTTCTGCCTGAGGTCCGGTATGACGTGGGTATCAAGCAGGCTTCCGGCAAGCCCGTCGGGAAGATCCCCTTCCAGGCCGTAGCCCACCTCAATGCGTATCCTGCGGTCATCCACCGCAAGCAGCAGAATAACCCCCAAGTCCTCAGCTGATGTCCCCACACCCCATGCTTCAGCAAGGCCTATGGCGTATTCCTCAACACCCAGTCCGTCAAGGCTTCTCACGGTTACCACGGCCAGTTCGATATTCCCCCCTTGCTTAAGGGAGCTGGCAGTCTCCTCGATGGCTCGTCGGTCCTGAGCTGAGATTACCCGGGCGAAGTCATTCACATACCCTTCGTAACGGGGATAGGTTACTGCGTATGCCAGCGACGAGAATACCAGCATGCATATGAGCAGGAGAACTCCTGCCTTACCGATACGTGGGGCCATCTACTTTCTCCGCCATAGTGATGTATTCCTTCAGGAGTGAGCTGACCACTTCCTTGTGGCTCTTGCTCAGTTTAATGCCTTCCCTGATATCCTCCATGTCATGGAAGGGAGTTACCGAGAGTGAGAAAATCTCAGCCAGGTCATCGGTCACAAGACGCACATCCGTATGCCCTGACTTCTCCTTTTCCCCCGCAAGGTTCAGCAGAGCCCGGTAGAGGGTGAACTGCCGTCCTGCCCACTGCTGCAGCTCCCTGCCGAAAAGTTTCTCCTTAGCGCTGGCGGCAAGGATAATCTGCCGCAGCGAGTTTATCTCTCCCCTAAGCATGGCCTCCACCTGATGCCGCAGGTTCTTCCTGCTGATATCCAGCTGCTCAAAGAGGTTATCACCATGGATGAGATCCATGGTGGAGCTGATCTCCAGGTACTCAACAGGAAACACGTCCGCTGATCCCAGGAGCTCACTTTTCGAGAGCACATGGGGGGTGATGCGGTACTTGCCGACAATTTTGAAGGTCCGCTCTCCCAGGTCAAAGAGTTTACTGGGAGAAGGTGGGTCTACTACAAGCAGCAAGTTGATGTCGGAAATCCCGTACACGTAACTGCCTGTAGCTGCGCTTCCGTAAAGTGCTGCCATGACCAGGGTATCAGCATAGACAGTCTGGACCATATGCATATATTTTTCTATACCTTCAGTGATGAATATCCCGGGATCTTTCTTTTTCATGGAGCTCTCCTGTGTAAAGCGCTGAGAAGCGTCATACGCACCTGCAAGCACATAATACCTAAAGAAGGCCCCCTTCGACAATACCTGGATGTACATCATGCATAATCCTGAAAGTACTCCAGGATCACAGAAGCGAGTTTCTCTCCCAGCATCCGGTGGCCTTCTTCCGAGATATGCACCCCGTCGAGTTCGCTTACTTCAATACATGCCGCATCAAAATATAGGCATCCCGTACGTTCCGCTGTTTCCCGGTAGCAAGCGGCAAAGCTCCGGGACTTCTGCGCAGCGCCAACAAGCATGTCATGCTCCGGCACATCCCCTCTGACCAGCGGCGGCG
>SKXS01000262.1 GCA_007128345.1 Spirochaetia bacterium | reverse complement strand
TACAGTATTTGTATTGGTAATCATGCTGGTTGCGCCTTTGGTGTTTTCAGCTGGGGCAAGGGAAGAACCACCCGCTTCAATTCGGATAGGTACGGTACGGGCTATTGCATCGACTCGTGTAGCTGAGAAATCTTCAGAATTTACTGAAAAGACAGGAATTCAAGTTACTGTGGAACAGCTGACGTACCCTGACCTGCTGACAAAGATTCGTATAGAGTCTGTAGGAAACACAGGATACTATGATATTATCCGAATAGGATCAGGTGGTATCCAAGGAGTCAGTGAGCCCGGATGGGTATTGCCTTTGAATGACTACATCGAGAAATCAGGGTTTGATATCGATGACTGGTCTCAGTCACTCCTTGATATGGTGACCGATTCGGATGGGAACATTCTTGCAATTCCCATGGATGCAAACATTTTTATGCTCGCATATCGTACAGATTTATTCGAGGATCCTGACGAGAAAGCTGCGTTTAAAGCTAAATACGGGTATGATTTGGCTCCACCTAAAACAACCGATGAATGGCTCGAAATTGCGGAGTTTTTTACTCGTGATACCACAGGAGATGGTGAAAACGACTTGTTCGGATTTGGGATAGGACAACGTGTTCCTGAGCATGTGTACTGGCCAATGTACATGGGCTGGACGTTCGGCTCTGAACTGTTTGATGATGATGCAATTGAATCTAGATTTAACAACGAAAAGACAAAAGCCGCATTCGAATGGATGCTGGAGATGCAGAAGTTCCAGCCTCCTGGCATCCTTGGGGTAGCCTATAAGGAAGAGGAGATTCTTTTCAGACAGGGAAAACTTGCCATGGCTCCCATTTTCTTCACCATGGCTATGGATGTCATAGATCCTGAGAAATCTGATGTCCATGACAGAGTTGCTTTTACTACTTTTCCAGCGGCACCGGGAAGCGGAAATGAAATTGGTCAGATGCACTTGGGCGGCGGGACCTTATCAATTCACTCACAAAGCAGGAACCCAGATGCTGCCTGGGAGTTTCTTGCCTGGCTGTTCAGCAGAGAAACATCAATGGAAATGGCTAAGCTGGGTACGGTGACACCAAGAAACAGTCTCATGGGCAGTGAGCAGCTGTTTGAAATTGTACCTGAGTACGGTATGTTTTTTCCTGCATATGCAGCGCAGTTGGATAAGGGAATGAGATTACGTCCGTCAGTTCCTGAGAGTTCAGCAATCATCGAACAATGGGGTAACGCCTGGCATGCCGTTGTTCAAGGGCAAAAGAGTATCGACCGTGCAATGGCTGATACCTGCAATGAGGTTACAAGAATCCTTACTGAAGCGGGTTACTAATTCAGTCATGCCCTAACTGACAAAGGGTAGGAATAGTTTTATTCCTACCCTTATCTTCAGATATTGGAGTAACAACATGCGAGTATCCTATAACCAGCTGTTTTCCCTGCTGTCAGATATTCTCATAGAAGTCGGTCTGAAACAGCATGATGCGGAGGTATGTGCTGGAATTTTTACTGACAACACCCGGGACGGTATATCGTCTCATGGGGTGAACCGGTTTCCTAGATTTGTAAGCCAGATCATCAATGAGATCATTCAGATAGATAACAAGCCTGAGCAAATAGGAGGATTTGGCGGTGTAGAACGATGGGACGGCAGGCACGGTATTGGTCCTCTTAATGCATGTTTCTGTATTGACCGGGCTATGGCCTTGGCCGAAGAGCATGGAATAGGTGCTGTGGCTCTTCGGAATACTACGCACTGGATGCGTGGAGGCACCTATGGACTCAGGGCAGCAGAACGCGGGTTCTACGCTATATGCTGGACCAATACGATGCCCAATATGCCTCCCTGGGGTGCAACCAGGAAGCTCATCGGAAATAATCCTATTGTATTTGCACTGCCGGGTGAGGATCATCCCTACGTACTTGATATGGCGGTGAGCCAGTATTCCTACGGAAAACTTGAGACATTGAGGACGAGTGGAGAAAAACTTCCTTACCCGGGAGGGTTTGATCAGTCGGGTACACTCACCACTGATCCGGATGCAATACTTAAGACTGAACGTATACTGCCAGCGGGTATGTGGAAGGGCGCCGGTTTGTCCATGATTCTGGATCTCTTTGCCGCAACACTGTCTCTCGGATCACCCACCATAGATATCCCGCGGAAAGAAGATAACGCATCTCAGATGTTCATCGCGCTGCATCCGGGGACGGAGGAGCATGATCAAAAAGCTATGCGGGATATCATGAAGCGATCTGTCACCAGGACAAAAGAGGTGTGCGCAGAATTTGGTGAAGAGGTGCATTTCCCCGGCGAAGGAGTCTTTGCCCGCAGAAAGCAGAGTGATGCGGAAGGGATATTTGTCCACCCAGATATCTGGAATACAATTGAGAGCCTAAGAAGTTCTTGACAGTAGTACGACATAAATGAAGAGATTCACTGTCGGGGAATTATGAAAGTACAATCACTAGACCGTGCCTTTGATATTATCGAACTGCTCTCCTCAGAAGCTGACGGATTGGCCCTCAGAGATATTGCTGAAAGCATTTCCCTGCCCATAAGTACGGTGCATCGCCTGCTCGGCAGCATGATGCAGCGCGGGTATATTGAAAAAACCAAGATAAACGGAGTATACAAAATTGGGCTGAAATTTATCGAGCTGTCCAGTCTCTACCTGAATAATCTGGAACTGAAAACAGAAGCACATCCCCTGCTGATGAACCTTGCCAGGACAGTGGGGCATGTCGTATATCTCGCTACAAATATTGAAGACGAAGTGGTCTATATTGACCGTGTGGATACGGTAAGAACGCTCAGAAGCTATTCAATTGTTGGCCAGAG
>SKXS01000017.1 GCA_007128345.1 Spirochaetia bacterium | reverse complement strand
GTAGTATGGTAAAGCTAATATAAATATGACACAGAGTAAAGAAGAACTTTAGCGGGTATGACCCTCTCATACTGTGTGCACCTTCCGCGCTTTATGGGTGACATTCTGCATAGGCAATTATTTCCCCTGATATGAGAGAAATATGCCAGGGTGAGCACCCATTACCCGCATACGGTTCATGCACGCATCCGAAATACCGAAGCATGCAGAAAATAATCCGGCACTCCTGCTGAAGGCATTGCAAAACATAGTATTTTGCATATGGGCACGTATGACAATCTGGACATAGTTGAATAAAAATGCATAAGAATATATTTCTACATGTTTTTCTTTGAGGGGAGTGGTGCTTGGCATATTGGCATTCATCCTTTTTAGCTGACAAGAACCATTCGGTCACATAACGGCAATATTCTTGCCTAAGAGAGTAGTATATGAGCAGCACAATGAATGAATCATTTTTCAACACCGCAGTTCAGCACATGCTGAAGAACCGGAGTGTATATGGCGCTGTCCTATGTGTTGAGAACGGAGACTCCTCTATTTCATGGATAGGAGGGGCTGGAAACATCAAAGCCGAGGATAGATACTATATTGCAAGTGTTACCAAGCTCTATATTACCGCAGTTATGGTGATGCTGAGAGCGGAGAACAAGCTGGCGTTCACAGACAGCATCTGTGCATATTTTCCCGATGAGCTGATCAGCAGCATTCATGTACTGGACGGGGTTGACTATACTAAGAGCATTACTATTGCACATCTGTTACGCAATACATCCGGCATACCTGACTACTTTTATTACGAGAAGCCTAAGGGTGAAGCTGCCGCCCATCTGTTTCGAGGGAATGATCAGTCATGGCCCTTGGATAAGGTAATTCAGCAGGCAAAGGCACTCAAACCCAAGTTTAAGCCGGGACAGAAGGGGAAAGTTCATTATTCTGACACAAATTTTCAATTATTAGGCGGCATTATTGAACAAGTAACCGGCAAGTGGGTCGGAGACGTGTTTAAGGAATATATTTTCCAGCCGCTGCATCTGACCAATACCTATGCATATCGGGATATTAACGATAAAACCCCTGTGCCGATGTACTACAAGTCCCAAGTAGTTCATGCGCCGAAGTATTTGGCTTCAATTACTGCTGAAGGCGGAATTGTCTCCACCGCTGCAGACACAATGGCCTTTTTGAAGGCATTCTTCACCGGTTTCTTTTTCCCCAAGGACGTGCTGAGCGAATTAATGGAAACCTGGAATATGATTTTCTTTCCGGGACAGTTTTATTTCGGCCTGGGAATTGAAAAGATTTGGACTCCCAGATTATTTTCCCCGTTTAAGCCAATCAAGGATGTCCTGGGCTTCTGGGGCCAGTCGGGTGCATTTGCGTTTCATAATCCCGAGACTGATTTGTACTTTACCGGCACTGTCAATCAGTTAAGCGGCTTTGGCCACAGCGCTGCCTATAGGGCAATTATGAAAATTATCAAGTCGGCGAAATAAGCAGAACAATAGAACCCGTGCAGGCACAATTTTCTGTCTTCCGCATATTGTTAATGAGAGGAAGCAGGTGCCTGCTTCTCTCCGTGACGTTTTTTCAGCACGTTGGCTACATCCTGAACAGCATACCCTTTGTATGCTAACAGCACGATAGTATGATAGAAAAGATCCGCAGCTTCACCTAAGAGGAGTTCCCGATTATCATCCTTTGCCTCAATAATGAGTTCAACAGCCTCTTCACCTACTTTTTGGGCAATCTTATTGATGCCTTCAGCAAAGAGCCTGCTGGTGTATGAGGTTTCAGTGGATAAGGTCTTTCTGTCCTCGACAATATCCTGAAGCCGTGATAAGAACATCACCGGATCCTCGTTTATTTCGTCTGCATCCTCAGAAAAGCATGTATCCGCACCAGTATGGCAGACCGGTCCTGAGGGGCGGGCATGTATGAGCAGCGCATCATGATCACAGTCTCTCCGCACTTCTACGAAATGCAGATAGTTTCCGGAAGTCTCCCCCTTGGTCCAGAGAACCTGCCTGCTTCTGGAGAAAAAAGTCACCAGGCCGGTCTCAAGGGTCTTCTTTAGCGATTCTCTGCTCATATATCCCAGCATGAGGACTCTGCGGGTCCTAATATCCTGGATAATTGCAGGCACAAGCCCGTCGGGATATTTTGCAAAGTCAGTTTCATGCAGTATCTGTTCCATGGTATATGCTCCTCCTATACGAGCCTCATAGGAATTTCACGTTTGTGCAGGTAGTGCTTGAGCTCAGGTATTTCAATTTCCCTGAAATGGAAAATACTCGCGGCAAGAGCAGCGTCAGCGCATCCTTCAGTAAAGACTTCAGCAAAATGCTCCATTGTACCGGCCCCACCAGATGCAATGACTGGTATGGATACCGCCTGACTGACTTCCCTGGTGATATCAAGAGCAAATCCTCCCTTGGTGCCGTCATGATCCATTGAGGTCAGCAGGAGTTCGCCAGCACCTCGTGATTCCATTTCACGGGCCCAGGCGATAGCTTCCAAGCCTGCGGCTGTCCTGCCGCCATGTATGTATACTTCCCAATACCTGCCGTTATGGCGGACATCTATTGCACACACTACACACTGGCTGCCGAACTCCCGGGCAAGTTCATCGATACAGCTGGGATTAACCACCGCCTCGGTATTCACTGATATCTTGTCCGCTCCTGAATCCAGGAGAACAGATACATCTGAAGCAGTCCTGATTCCTCCACCGACGGTGAACGGAATAGTAAGATTCTGTGCAATCCGCTTAACCAGTTCAGCGAGGGTCTTTCGCTTTTCCACCGTTGCGGTTATGTCAAGGAATGTAAGCTCATCT
>SKXS01000020.1 GCA_007128345.1 Spirochaetia bacterium | reverse complement strand
GACAATCCGCATCGAACGAATTATGCGGTAGGGCAGGGGCCTGCAGTACGTATTCGATTGGAGGTGCTATGATCAATGCACTTTAAGGTGGAAGAACATGCATACTACACATATGTTCAGATAAGGCAAACAGTAAGTCCATTTCTATTTCAATGAGATATCTATTCAGATGGGTTTATGCATAGGGGAAAGCATGGAGGTGGCGGGAATCGAACCCGCGTCCTCATGGGCAAGCCGGTGACCTCTACAAGCTTAGTCTGGCTTTTACCTTCGCATACGATTCAGCAGCCAAACAGGCGTTACCGTACGCTAGCCCCTTACGGTTTCCTTAGCTGCAAAGGGCGTGCAGCTGAAGTGAGTCCCGGGGTTGTTGCAGACCCTGCAGCGCTCAGGACTTCACGCTGCGGATCCGTTGCCGCACTATTTAGGCAGCAAAAGCAAAATCTGCTTGATTGTTGTCAGCAGTTAATTGTGTTTGCCAGTTTTTGGAGTTAGCAGCTCCGCTTGCAGCCAAAGACTGTACGATCCATAAGTCGAAACCTTGGCACCCCCCTTTCGTTTCTAAATATACACAATTTACCGAAATGAATCAAGCTCATGCGGGTGCTGATGGCCATGCTTCAGAATGACTGCTTCATGGTGCGGTCCGCCTCCCGCTTGAGGTCGCGATCCCTGATGGAATTCCGCTTGTCATGGAGTTTTTTCCCACGGGCAAGTCCTATTTCCACCTTTACCAGGCTTCGTTTGAGATATACCCGAGTAGGAATCAAGGTAAAGCCTTTCTCATCAACCTTGCGCTTGAGCCGCTTGATTTCCTGGTGGTGTGCGAGCAGACGCCGGGGACGACCGGGATCATGGTTCTCGATAGTTCCGTGTGCATACTGGGCAATATGAAATTCATGAAGTACGAGATTCCCCTTCTTGTCAATCTTCACGTAGGAATCCTTGAATGAGAAGGCGTTTTTCCGTATGGATTTCACCTCCGTTCCCACCAGGGATATGCCGCACTCGAGGGTCTCTACAATCTCGTAGTTGAAGAAGGCTTTCTTATTGCGCTGCAGGAGTTTTACTCCTTCATCTTCCATAGCTAATCCTTTATGAACATCAGGCGCAGGCCAGTAATCGGCGAACATGCCTGTGGGGGCAATGCACCACGCTCTCCTCTGCCGGACGTGGTGTCCTTGATGACCACATAGTTTGATTCGAGATCCAGCAGTTGGGGCACCGCATCAGTGGGCTTCTGATAGCCTGGGTAGAAGGGGGATGCGCTCCACTGCCATGCCCAGCTGTTCTGTTCAAGTCCGCCTGCCTCTGCAGCACTCAGCAGATGCAGTTCCCCGGGTATATGGGCGGAATATCCAGCGATCTGGTCTGAAAGCCACGCCGCAAATGCACGGGCGGCGTGTGCGGATATATTTGTCACTATGTCTCCAGGAACTGCAGCGGACTGCAGGTAGGTGTCGTCAACCAGTCCGCGGGATATGAGATCCTGCTTGTGCGTCCCTCCCCACTCAGGCACTGCTTCGATGAATGAATCATAGAGCGTTGCGGGTATCAAGCGGGTGGAGAGAGCAAACGACCCCAGATCTTCAGTCTCATACCAGGCGACGGTGATGCCCAGCTCGTCATATACCGTATGCCCGTTCAGCATCGCATCGGGAACAGGGGTTTCCGGTATGCCTTCATCAAGAAGCCGGAGCGCATCCTCTGCAGCTGATGATGCGAACTGCTGCAGTGATTCCCGTATGTCCTTCTGCACCGGGGATGATGATGCCAGGTAGGGGAGAAGCGATACGAACTCATCAAGATAGGGTGAGGGTCCGATCCCCGCCAGGTCTGCTGCGGTCCGGGATGCCACATCGGGGTACTGGTAGGCGGCTGTGAAGTTGGTCACCAGCGACCAGCTGTAGATGTCCTGGAGCCTCCAGCTGAAATATCCCTTCGCATCTTCAAGGGCCAGGGTTTCATGCAGATCCCCTTTCCGCTTAGCTATGAGAGTAAAGAATACTCTGCCGCCGACTTCATGCACCGACTCATGTGAAGAAAAGTAGGGTTTCTCCATCCGTACCGTACGGGTTCCTTTCTTGATGAATGCGGTGAACGGCGTGCTTCCTATGTAGATACCGTCTGCAAAGACTGCTGCACCGGGCGGATCTGAGGTAAATGAAACCAATGTTCCATTGTTTAACATTCCGGGCAGGACAAGCAGCACGAAGAGGACAAGCAGGAGGATGAGCGCAGCAAGAGCAGTGAGGTATATGCCCGGCCTGAAGCCGAACAGCGGTTTGAGCTTCGGTGATTTCATGAAGAAGAGAGTACAGAGGCTGGCGAAACTTGTCAATGCAGAGAGAATATGCTACTAAGAAGCTTATGAAACTGACATGGGATTCGTACCTTGACTGGGTGGAAGCGGGAGCCCAACGGCTGCTCACATGGCGCCATGCGCGCGTCGAACGCAGGAAAGAGAAGGAAAAACGCAAAGGCCCGGTCCGGGAGTGGGCGGAAGCCATCGTATGGGCGGTATTCTGGGTGCTGCTGATCAACCAGTTCATCTTCCAGCTCTACCAGATTCCCTCATCATCCATGGAGGATACCCTCCAGATAAAGGACAGGCTCTTTGTCAACAAGTCAATCTATGGACCGGAGATATACCCAGGGGGACCGAAAATATTCGACTCCCGTGAGCCCCGGAGATATGAAGTGATCATCTTCGAGAATCCGGCTTACATCTCTCGGGGACCGCTGTTTGATGTGCTCAACCGGGTGATATACATGGTGACACTCTCGCTTGTGAACATAGACCGTGATGAGGACGGCACTCCCCGGGCCCAGCTGTATGT
>SKXS01000206.1 GCA_007128345.1 Spirochaetia bacterium | reverse complement strand
GAAACACCGGTACCGATGTAAAGGATTCCCTTTTCCTTGAGGTAGCGGGTTCTCCGTGTCGTATCGGGGTAGTGTGAGTTCCCACCGTCGATAATCAGGTCACCCTCCTCAAGGTAGGGAAGGACCATCTCGATAAACTGGTCCACCACTTCTCCGGCCTTAACCATCAGCATCACCTTCCGGGGACGCTTGAGCAGTCCTGCAAACTCCTCAACTGATGTGGCACCGTAGATAGTGTCCCGGCCCTTTGCTGCGCCTTCAAGGAAGTCTCCCACCTTTGAAACCGTGCGGTTGAACACCGCAACGGAGTATCCGTTGTCGTTCATGTTCAGTACCAGATTCTGTCCCATGACTGCAAGTCCTATCAGTCCGATATCAGCTTTACTCATCAGCTTCTCCTTTGTATGTGTATTGTGTGTCAGTCGGTAAACCGGTCGCGATGCGCCCAGAGTCCGACTGCAGGATTCTCTATATAGTAGATGCGTTCACCGTTTGAAAGTGTCTGAAACCCTTCCTTCAGAGACTTGATGTCATACTGCTGCATCATCTCTTCCAGGTTTCCGTAACGGAAGTTTACCCCTTCCACCTCTTCCCGTGTCAGGTTTCCCGGACAGTAGGTGATGGTAAACCGCCCTTCTGACGACCCGTGGATGAGGTGAGCGGCAGCTGATAGGCTTTCCTTCAGCTCTTCGTGCTGTTCTACAAGTTCAATTACACGGTCGGTCCCTACATACCCATAGTGCCTGATAAGCCGGTCTATTTCAGGATCCTCGCCGAACTCCTTCACGCCGGGAGCCAGGATGATGAGCTCTCCCCCGTCAGCTATGGCCATACGGGTCCGGTAAATGCTCTTGTTTCCCAGCCAGGTGCTCCTGAATTCCTTCGGGTCCAGGTATACCACCACTTTCTCAAGGGGTTCTTCCACCATGGTGAAGTTGACCTTCAGGGAGAGATCAGCCGCATCGGTGAAGCAGGTATCATCATCCCCGATGTAGAGGCCCTTTACCGCCAGATTTCCGTCTTTTTCACGGGCCACCACGGTATGCACGAACATGAGCGGCAGGCTGGATGCAAATTCCCGGTGGGCGTAGTTCATGACCTTGCGTACCGGGTTGATGGCCCGTCCCATAATCCGCTCCATACCGTAGACTGCTCCCAGGTAATGGCTCTTGTTGATTCCCTCGGCCCCGCCGGTGCCGACGAAGATGTTCTTGTTGTAGTTGGCCATACCGATGACCTCGTGGGGAACTACCTGCCCGAGCGACAGGATCAGGTCGTACCCGCCTTCAATAAGCATCTTGTTAGCCTGGGCCGGCCAGGGAAACGAAAGTTTCCCTTCAGAAACCTCTTCAATATAGGAAGCGGGAACTTCGCCCAAGGTGACCACGTCGGTCCGCCATTTATGGACCCGGAACAGCTCATCGGGAATATCCCCGAAGAGTTCGTGCTGTTCTTCCCTGCTCACGGGTACATGGGTTCCCAGTGCAGGGAGAATGTCCGTCAGGGCTTCCCCGTAGTACTCCCATACCATACGGGTGAGCTTTCCCGCCTGCGAGTGTGCGCGGGTAACGTCCGGCGGAATGGCCATGACCTTGCGCTTTGGCCCTATCGCATCAAGCGCTTCATAGAGCGCATCCCGCAGCTGGTCATCACTGAAACACATATCAGGGGAACCTTTGCCGAAATAAAGCATGTTACACCTCCCAAGGTGGATTGTCAGGCAGGAGCGTACTAAAGGCTTGCACCAACTCCTGCTCGTATGTTCCGGCATAGCAGCCGGAAAAGAACCGTCCCAGTGCCTCATGGTACAGCAGCTCCCAACTTTGGGTCTCCTTCCCCGGAATTATTGGGAAGAAGAGGGCCCCGATGCTTTTTGCAGCTTCCAGGTCTCCAGGCGCATCCCCGATCATAAGCATGTGCCCCTCAGGATACCGGTCTCTCACCGCTTTATAAAGCTGCTCGCTCTTGGTACCCCCCTCCTGACCTGCAATTGACTGCACATAGCCAGTCAGTCCATGGGTATCCCATTCCCTGACTAACGCTTCATGCGGAGTCTGGGAGACTACCACGACATCCGCGCGTCCCCGCATAAACTCCAGGCTTTCAATCGCCAAAGCAAATGGAGGCACAAAACGCACCGTACGGCTGATGCACGCATCAACTGCAAGCGACCAGCTGTATACCCGCTGCAGGAATATATCCGGATACATATCCAGGCAAGCCTTAAGTGATGCAGCGCTCACTATCTTCTGCTTACCCATCCATTGCCGCAGCGGTTCAATATCAGGCAGCAGGTCACTGTATAATGACCTGTCAATCCGCCGCTTCAGCAGCGCAATTGTCCTGGACAGGGCTTCAAACCGGCTGCAACCCCGGCTGGAAGCATATAGATTGACAAACTCCCAGGTCTCTCTGGCTATCGATGCTATCTGATGGAGGTTAAAGTGTTTGATGAAACAGGGTGCAAAGCACTGTTTCTGCTTCACCTCCATCGTATTGAACACGCATCCATCAGAATCAATACCTACGAAGAACTCATGTGCTGGTATCAGGCCCCGCTCTCCAGAGAACCTTGCCATAGACAGCTTTCCTTTGATTACGATTTACAACACTTAATGAAACTCATACCATAATTTCTTCACATGGTCAAGGAATTGGATACCCCTTGCTGTGAGTAATTATGCCGTTTCTGATTCGTTGACAAAGCACAGAGTTTGTATTACCCTTTAATTCGAAAGGTAACGAAAGATGATTAGGAACCCAAGACATCAGGAAATCCTCACTCTGCTTACCATGCTCCGCCAGGTCAGCGTACAGGAAGTCTCACAGCGGCTCAATGTATCGGAAGTGACAGT
>SKXS01000144.1 GCA_007128345.1 Spirochaetia bacterium | reverse complement strand
GACGGCCTGCGCACGTCGGGATCGCCGTCGTCATGGGCGGCGGTGGATACTGTACGCCTGCTGTTCGGGTTTCCCGGATTCCGACCCACCTTTGGTGAACTGCTGATCTTCAGGGATGCCGAGGCGGGCGTGTACGGTGAGGGCGCCTCCTTCGGAGCATTATCCTGGGGCGCAGGAGTTGAGGCTTCTCTGGCAGTATCATTCATCGGACTGAATGAACTCATCCTTTCGGCATCTCTGGGGTACGACTCCGGAAAGGAAGGCGTACATGCCCGAATCACGATCAGCAACTAGCTCGGAGGTCCATGTAGTGTCAGCGGGAACTTCAGCCCAGCATGTGCTAACCTACTGTCCCCGGTGCGGAAGCAAGGGGTTTTCCCCGCCGGATGATCCCGGGATGCATCCTGCAGCATATTTTTTATGTACACGCTGCGGGTTTGAATTCTTCCTGAATGCCGCAGCATCCACCGCCGCCCTCATTGAACGGGAACCGGGACTCCTGCTTATGACCAGGCGCCTGAAGGAACCCGAGCAGGGGAAGCTGGATCTGCCTGGCGGGTTTGTTGATCTGCGGGAACGGGCTGAGGATACCGTATGCCGGGAGATCTGGGAGGAGTGCCGCCTGCGGATCGTCCGCACATATCTGGTGAACCGGACCTACTGGAACAGCTACGTCTACGGAGGGTTTACCTACCATACGCTTGATTTGGTATTCCGCTGCGAAGTGGCATCGTGGGACTCGCTCATATCTACTGACGGGAGCGAAGTAGAGACTCTGCTCATCAGAAAGGGGGAGATAGATCTCAATGCAGTCGGGCTTTCCTCAGTGCGGCGTATTGTCGGTGACTACATAGAGGGGAATATCTGAGGGAAATGCAGGCCTACTCCCTGCGGCGTTCCCGTGCCTGGTTCACCTTCAGGGGGCGTCCCATGAAATCCTCGCCGTTGAGCGAGATGATAGCCGCCTGCGCAGATGCCTCGTCAGGCATCTCCACAAATCCGAATCCTTTGGACCGCTGGGTGTCCCTGTCGCTGATAATCCGTACAGATGCAACCTCTCCGTACTGACGGAAGAGATCCTCAAGTTCCTTCTCCTGAGTGGTATAATTCAGGTTCCCTACATAAATATTCATATACACAAGACCCCGTAAAAAAAGATTCACGGCAGCATCTGCAGAAGCTGCCTTCTCAACGGTAATACACTTTTGCTGATTCTGCAAGGAAAGAAATGTCAATTTCATGGAAAAGAGGAGTAACACTGGAATCGATGCTGCTTGTTTTTCGCGGCACATTGCTTTTTGTTTCTCATGACCGCTACTTCATTGGAAAAGTGGCTGATCATATCCTAGTGCTTGAAGACGGGCAGCTGCAGCACTATGAAATGAGTTATCTTTAATTCCCTATGACCATTTCGAACCACACCGATTATCTTTAGCGATGTATTTGAACCGGACAGGTAATCTTGAACAGTTTGTAGCAATCATTTACTTTTTTGAATGCTTCCTGAACAATTACCGCATCAGGGTATACTTTGCATGTATGGTTTCGGAGGTTGACGATCATGCTTTCAAGTGTTATGTGCGTATGCTGGGTTTTATCCTGAATAAGCTTGCAGATAACCGTAGCCATAAAGGTGAGCAGAAGATGTCCTCGAAATGCTTCTTCCTTATGTACCCGTACGGGAAGCATCTGAGCATAGTTTTTCCCGATGTCAAACACCTGTTCAATCTGTGACCGAGTATAGTAAGCGGGAAGTATCTTGTCTTTTGCAATTCTCCTTGATGAAACCAAGATAAATACCCCCTGGCTTTGCATAGTTTGATACACTTCATCATTGGAAAGCTTTTGGTCATAGGCTTTGCGGAATGTTTTTCGGCTTTCACTGTTCTTCCGTTCAATATCAACACCGATATACGCATATGCACGATGTCCTTCTGTAAGCTCACACGCAACACAGCTAATATAGGCATAGCGGCTGTTATAACGGACCAAGTTCTCCTTGGTCTCCATGGTCGGCACATGGGCTTTCACCAGATCCCGGCAGATACGCCGGTTCCCCTTGAGCCTGGTGACAAATGAAATCTTATGGTCATACAGCAACCTGATGTTCTCATCAGTATAGTAGCCGGCATCCAGAATGGCAAATTTGGTGTTCACCCCATATTGCTTCAATTCCTCTATCGTTCTGGTGAGCGTCGAGGTGTCGATCACATTGCCTGGGCAGTACCTGAAGTAAATCGGCATACCACTGTCCTGCTGCGTTACATAGATGAGCCGCACCTCATTGTGCAGTTCTCCATTATGGTTGCTTATAGCAGTAAGCGGAAAGTGGATGCTGTTTGGCAGGCCGGTGCTGTCTATGAGAATGCCTTCCGACTCGCCGCTCACTGCGAAGAGGTGCTTCAAGCAGCATTGGAAGAAGATTCGAATTACCTGCTCATTGCCAATGACAGAGAGAAACTCACTGATACGCCTCGAATCAAGCACCGCTTTCGGATACAGAATTCTCGCGTAGTTACCCTCCCACCAGTCCTGGACATGGCTGTTTGCATGACTGCACAGCACATAATAGCTGACCATCGTCAGCAAGGTGTCAGTGTTGCGATACCCGAGAGCACCGATGATGTCATACATCCCCGACGTCTTAAGCACATGGTTCAACAAAAATGTATCGCCAAAGTCAACAATCAGCTGTTCTTTGCCTCTCACTGGTGTATCTGGAACATCTTCTATTGCCGGTTCGCTATATCCGTCTTTCATAGTGAACTGAAATATTCCCCGCTCCCTATTTTTGAAAATACCTTTCTGCTTGTCCAGCACCCTGCCAAGATTCACTGTTTCGTTGATCAGCAGTGTTAAGTTTT
>SKXS01000207.1 GCA_007128345.1 Spirochaetia bacterium | reverse complement strand
TGCGGACTCATTACGAAGACAACAGGAAACACCATACGAAGGAATTTGAAAGAAGAGTTCATTAAGACATTCCCCTGCATACACATAACTAGCGAATGACATAAAAAGCATAATACCCTGCATATAAATTGCATATTCTTTCATTAATATGTATAATTATACTGATACTCCAAGAAGGATATATGTGTGAAAACTACTATCGATTCAATCATGAAGAAAGTAAAGGATAAAAATCCTGGAGAAATGGAATTCCACCAAGCCGTACATGAGGTTATGTGTTCGGTAGAAAGAGCTCTTGATGACTATCCAAACCTCATATACCACAAGATAGCAGATCGCATGATTGAGCCTGAACGTTCAATCATATTCCGCGTTCCATGGATAGATGATCAAGGTGAAATACAGGTTAATCGAGGATTTAGGGTGGAAATGAACAGCGCTCTGGGTCCGTACAAAGGTGGTCTTAGATTTCATCCGTCGGTAAACTTGAGCATAATAAAATTCCTTGCTTTTGAACAGGTCTTTAAGAATGCACTCACCGGCTTGAACCTAGGAGGAGGTAAAGGCGGAAGCGATTTTGATCCCAAAGGTAAAAGTGACCTTGAAATCATGAAGTTCTGTCAAAGCTTTATGACTGAACTCTATCGCCATATAGGAGAAAATACCGATGTTCCTGCAGGAGATATCGGGGTTGGTGCACGTGAAATTGGATATCTTTTTGGACAGTACAAGAGGATCAGGAACGAGTTCACCGGGGTGCTCACTGGAAAAGGTGCTGACTGGGGAGGATCTTTTTTGCGACCTGAAGCTACCGGATACGGCTTAGTGTACTTTGCTGCCAACATGCTGGAAACCAAAAGAGATACACTCGAGAACAAGACCTGCCTTGTCTCCGGTTCAGGGAATGTGGCCCAGTTTACTGCAGAAAAACTTCTGGAATTTGGTGCAAAAGTTATCAGCTTCTCCGATTCATCGGGGTGCATTATTGATCACGACGGCTTCACTATCGAGAAGCTTGCCTATGTCAAGGAGCTGAAAAATGTTTTCCGCGGAAGAATCGCGGAGTATAAGGATAGATATCCTCATGCAGAATATTACCGGGTAAATCCTAAAGATACTTCGAATCCACTATGGAACCAGGAGGCGGACTGCGCATTCCCCTGTGCTACACAAAATGAGATCAACGAAAAAGATGCCTGCCATCTGCTGGAAAACGGTGTATTACTAGTTGCTGAAGGAGCAAACATGCCTACCAGTGAACGGGGAGTTGAGATGTTCATTGAAAATAATATCCTCTTCGCCCCGGGCAAGGCAGCGAATGCCGGTGGTGTAGCTGTTTCCGGGTTGGAAATGTCACAGAATGGATACCGCATGCGCTGGCCCAAGAAACGTGTGGATGAAGAGCTGCATAAGATCATGAAGCGTATCCATACTATCTGCAGGGACTATGCAAAAACCTACAGTTCTGCGGACAATTACGTCGATGGTGCAAACATTGCAGGATTTCTGAAAACAGCCAACGCTATGACAGATCAGGGGTATGTATAATCCTCCATACCAATGGGGACGGAGGAAGAGAAGACAGAAGGCATGACTTATTGAAGAGGTATTCGTTGAACTACATCCACGGTCACCGGTTACTAATGCCAAGCCGTTTCATTTTGCTCTGCAGCGTAGAAGGTTTCACATTGAGCAGTTCCGCTGCACCACCCTGACCATAAATCTTTCCTTTGCACATCTGCAGTGCATGAAGAATGTGTGTGCGGACAGCGCTGTCAAGGTCTGTGAGAGCCCCATAGCTTTTTGTATCTCCAAAGCTGTGCTTATAAGTATTTTTCTGCTGTTTCATAGCGGGGTTAACCAGATGATCTGCCTGAATCACCTTACCTCTGCTCAGGATAGCAGCTCGTTCTATGTTGTTTTTCAATTCTCTGACGTTTCCGGGCCAATGGTATGTAAGCAGTTTATCTATTGACTCTGTACTGAATTGAACAGAGGAAAACCCAGGTCGATTTCTAATGATACTGAGGAAATAATCTGCTAGCAATATGATATCCTCTCCCCTCTCCCGTAACGGCGGTATAGTTATGGGAAACACGCTCAGGCGATAGTAAAGATCTTCCCTAAACCGGTTATTTGCCACGGCATCAAGCAAATCTATATGACTTGCTGTAATCAAGCGGACATTAACTGATAAAGTCCGCTCACCTCCCAACCGCTCGAATGTTCCCTCCTGAAGAACACGCAGAAGTTTGGGCTGTATTTCTAACGGGAGATCTCCAATTTCATCAAGAAACAGCGTTCCATTATGAGCGAGCTCAAATCTTCCCTTTCGAAGCGAGTGTGCTCCTGTAAATGCGCCTCGTTCATGGCCAAACAGTTCACTTTCAGCCAGATTCTCACTCATGGCAGAGCAGTTGACTGCAACAAAGGGGCCGGAAGCTTGTGATGAAAGGCTGTGAACAGCTCGTGCTGCTACTTCTTTCCCAGTTCCTGTTTCACCTTGAATCATTACCGGACTTTCTGTTCCTGCAACAAGCCGTACATCATCCAGCACGCGTATCCACGGGCCTGATTCACCGATGAGCCCGCTGACTGCCATTAATCTGTTGTCAAGTAGATTATTTCTTTCCTGTAAAAGAGATTGATTGAGTGAGTACAGGCGCATGTAAGCTGAACTCTGTGCGAGGTTGACTGATATCAGCTTTGAGAGGGTTTCAATAAATCGTACAATTCTCGGTGAATAGACACCGCACATATGATGATCCAACGTGAGCAGCCCAATAAGCGTATCTTCCATATACAAAGGAGATACCAGGCAAGAATGATTCCCTGGCAGATCTATGACATTATGATATGTATCA
>SKXS01000261.1 GCA_007128345.1 Spirochaetia bacterium | reverse complement strand
TCATGGGACCTCCTAAAAGAACATATGGGAAATATCGAAGATGCGCACCCCCCACCCCGTTTCACCGGCAGAGGGATCATAGAGCAGCCTGAACCCCAGGATGCTTATGTACTTCTCACCGAAGAAGAAGTTCAGCGGTTCAGCTATGAAGGAGACTATTGGTTCGCCCGGACGGGTGAACGGCAACACTATGCCTGCCTGCATCCGGGGGGCGTGATAGCTCGGCCGCTTCATCAGGGGAACAAGGAGATGATTTCTCAGTGATGCGACTACCAGTGCCGCATGGATTTCAGCGTAATAATCCTTGAGTTCTGAGGGAAATATTGAAAAAATACTTCCTACGGATACGGAAGGGCTGAAGTATTTCCGCTGGAAGGGATCGAGGTACAGGTGTACCCCGCCGTATTCACCATCGGTGAAGGCGCTGAGAGCGCTGAACCCATCTAAGGTGGCCCGGTAGCCGCCCTTCCAGTAGGGGACGGAGGAGGATGAAGCGGTGAGTACCGCAGGTGCCAGGAGGGCAACCAGGATGACCGCAGTAGTTAGACGTTTCATAGGCTACCCCCAGAACTGCATGAGCATAAAGTAGAGGAAGTTCCTGAAATTTCGGTACTCCAGGGCTTCCTCTCTGCTGACTACCCGGGCATGCTTCATCAGGTCGTTGATATTATCCATAACCATGGATCCTACCCGGGGATCATCGAAGATGTAGGACACTTCCCGTGACATGGTCTGTGACCTCAGATTGTAGTTTACGCTTCCCAATGCAGTGAGCTTCCGGTCCGCCATGATAAGCTTATAGTGGAGGAAAGCGCCGATGGGGGAGGTGTACATGTAGACGGTTGCCCCCGCATCAATGAGGTCGAGCATGCCGTACCATGCGCCGAGCTCATAGTGGGGCTTACGGGCAAATTCGGAGAACATGATGTGTACTGATACTCCCCGGGAAGCGGCGAAAGCTATTCGATTCGTCAGGGCGGGCGTGAGAAATGCGTATCCCTGGAGGAACCAGAGCTCATCCAGCGCGTAGAGAACAAAGGCATCGAACATGGGGGTTACCTGGGCCTGGCCCCTCCAGTAGTGATCTACCAGCCAGAATGATGTCACCTCTTCATCATGGGGAAGGGTCCCGGGGACATGGAAGTCGTCAGTTGAAAGCTTATCCACGGAGTAGGCATTCCATGTGTCGACGAAGGAGGTGACGATCTGTTGTACCGCACCGGGCGATATGACTTCCGCCATAGTATCGATATTGCCCGTCTCAGGCGGAAGGCCCAGGGATGTGTAGTTCACGTTGATGCCCCCCATGGACAGGTAGGTGCCGTCCACGACCCAGTATTTCCGGTGGTCCCTGTCGAGCAGGGCGGGGAGGAAGAAGAGGTTGCTCAGGCTGAACGGATTGTATTCCACGACAGGAATACCCAGGTCATTCAGGTAGTTGAATATTGCAGGCACCACTATGTCAGTTTCTGGGATGAACTGGAAATACGAGGATGAATCAACGATAAGGTACACCCGCACGCCCTCATCCATCTTCTTCTTCAGCAGTTCCCATACATCATGGGTGGTCTCGTGGTAGTTGCCGAGAAATATTGAGATGAGGATATAGTCTGTAGCCCCGGCTATCAGCTCCAGGGAACGTTCGTTCCAGTCTGTTCCGGTGAAGTAGAGCCGGGGAAGCGTGGATTCGTATTGGGGAATATCGTGTTCCTCAAAGAACTCATCCAGACCTGTAAAATCATCATACGACCGCTCAAGGCTTCCCATAGTAGTGCAGGAGCTCACGACAGCCAGCAGCAGGGCTATGCCAGTCAGCAGCAGATATTTCATTTGGTTCATTGGTGGAGAAGTATACAGTATGTTGAGAAAAAGAAAAATAGATTTTTTTAGCATCATGCTCTGAATGAGAACCTCTTTACGATTATGTGTCGGTAGGATACTCTTGGAGAACCGATAAGTGAGGAGGCTTCTATGTTCACCTATGATATGCTGAACTATCCGTATGCTTCACGTAGGACGGTCCATGCTGCGAGAAACGGCATGGTCTGCACCTCTGTCCCTTCTGCAGCCCAGGCCGGGCTTGCCGTACTCCAAAGGGGCGGTAATGCCGTAGATGCCGCCGTTGCAGCAGCAGCAGCCCTGACGGTGACTGAGCCTACCTCTAACGGCATCGGCTCCGATGCGTTTGCCCTGGTGTGGCACAAAGATAGACTCTACGGACTCAATGCCAGCGGACCCGCTCCCAAGAGAATATCGCTGGAAGCGGTGAAGGAGCTGGGATACGAAGCGATGCCGACCCACGGGGTGGTTCCCGTCACCGTTCCCGGAGCGCCTGCCGCATGGTCAGCGCTTGTGAGACGCTTCGGGCGTCTGTCGTTGGGAGAGGTTCTTGCTCCTGCAGTATCATACGCCCGGGACGGCTTCCCGGTTTCACCGATGGTGGCGCACTACTGGAAGCGGGCCTACGATTCCTACGCATCAGCCCTCAAAGGCGACGAGTACAAACCCTGGTTTGCAGCCTTCAGCACACCCCGAGGGACCCCGAGGGCAGGTGAGCTGTGGACATCTCCTGACCATGCAGCAGCCCTGAAGCTTATTGGTGCAACCGACGGAGAGGCGTTCTATCGAGGTGAACTTGCTGAGCGCATAGACCAATTTATGAGACAGCATGGAGGGTTTCTCAGCTACGATGATCTTGCTGCTTTCGCTCCTTTATGGGTTGACCCCATCAGCTGCTCCTACAGAGGATATGATGTATGGGAAATTCCCCCGAACGGGCAGGGACTGACAGCCCTCGAAGCACTCAGGATAGCGGAAGGCTTCTCTTTTACAGACCGGGAAGATGAGCGCACATGGCATCTGCAGATTGAAGCCATGAAGCTCG
>SKXS01000228.1 GCA_007128345.1 Spirochaetia bacterium | reverse complement strand
TAAAAAATATCTCTGATGAACGAGTATCGATAGATGTTCTTCTGAGCTGGCCTCATATGCTGGGGTGGCGGGTACAGCAGATGACCTCTCTGGACCGGCCTGAGCGAAGCTGGCCTTCGCAGACTCATGCAGGAAATACTGCAGCATACTCATTCAGCAGTAAGTATGCTGCAGTCATCCAGAAGCGCCGTCCCGGCATGCCGGTGATAGGGGATATGGAAGGGGAGATTGTTCTATATACCCCAATTATGCCGGGTGACAGGATCAGCAGTGAGGCCTGTCTCAAGGCGCAGGGAAATGCTGTCGGTCAGCCTTCCAGAAAGCAGGCGCATACGCTTCCATGGGCGGAGGAACATTTTGCTGCACGGGGACGTCTGCCGGACAGCGGGATAGTATGGGAGGCCCATTGGGACGAAGCGATGGTTTCTGCCCTTTCCCGGGGCATTGATGTGGAGGAAAGAGGATCATCCCGTCTTGACTTTGTCATTGCCTATGATATGCCTGTAGTTGAGTTCGGCAGTAAAAGACGATGGTACCGTCTCTATACCAAGCAGTTCGGCCAAAACGGCAGGGGCGGCAAAACAATTGCCGAGCATGCGTCTTCCCGCCTCCAGGGATACCGTCACCAGATAGACTTGTGGCACCGAGAGGTACTCTGTGACCGCCGGAATCTGGGGAAGAGAATCAAGGGAGCCATGATTAATGAGCTCTATTTCATCACCGCAGGGGGAACAGCATGGGTTTCGGGGTGCATGGACCAGAGAAGCGAAGGGCTCGACGAACCGCTGCTTGGAGGAGGTGAGCATGCTGCAATTCTTGAAGGATATGATGTAGGATACTACTATTATAATACAACTGATCTATGGATATACGCATGGTATGCGGTACACCGATGGTGGCCTAGACTTGCAGAGATTATTTTTGATGATCTTCTGAAAACCATACCTATCGCTATCACTGATGAGCGCATGATATACCGTAGTGCGACCATGGAGGCTGTACTGGCAAAGGGAAAGGTTCCCCACGATGTCGGATCAGTTATGGAGGATCCATGGCATCGGCTCAATGGATACCAGATGCGGGATGACTCGAATCTCTGGAAGGACCACAATCCAGGGTTTATTATCAGCTGGTACCTCTTTAAGAAGAGACAGGGACAGACCCTTTCCCATGACCAGTGGAACATCATTAAATCGGCAGGTCTGTTTATGCTGGACCAGATCAGCAGCAGAGGACTGCCCTTTCATGATGCTTTCGGGGACAGTACATGGGATAATCTGGGGATACAGGGCATATCCGCTTTCAGCGGCAGCCTCACCCTTGCGGCACTGGCGGCACTGATGAAATGGGCAGATTCTTTCGGAGAAAGAGAATTTGCTGACTCCTGCGGACGGCTGCTGAAGACAGCATCGGATTCATTCATCACATCGTTGTGGAACGGGGAGTGGTTTACCCTATGTGACTCAGGCAAGTACGCCGAATGTGTAATGGCTGACGGAATTCTTGGCTTTTATCTTGCGCGCCTCAGTGGGCTTATGGATCTCATTCCTCGTATAACTGATGAGCAGATACGCTCCCACTTGAGATCTGCATACCGGTATGCTTTTCTTCCCTACTGCGGGGGAAAGGCGGGTCCCCTGCTGGTGGCATCTCCCGGTCAGCTGCATTTTAGCGGTGACGGTGGTGATGAGCTGCAGGTCAATGAAGTGTTGGCTGGGTCAGCATGGATGACCGTTGCCATGATGCACTGCTACGGTCTAGTGAAGGAGGGCAGGCACATTGCCGTTTCGCTGATGGGTGTACTGAACCGGGGGCTGCAGTTCAGAACACCGGCGGCTTTTGACGGATACGGCTATTTCAGGGCACCTATGAACATGAGACCCTTGGCAATATGGTTCTTAGACATTGAATAAACGATGTGCTAGTAAGCCAGCACGATATATAAGAGGAAAACTAAGAGGGGAGGGAATGAAAAACACATATCTACATATACTAGGAAATGCTTCATATAGTCGGCAGCGTGCCCAGGAAGAGAGATTTAATTACCTTGACACATATGACCGGTACATCCTGTCGGTGCCGAAAGCTTCATATAAGCTGGCAGTCATTGGAACCGGACTCATGGGGAGGAGTCATATTGACAGCATCTATGTAGAGGGACGGGGAGATGCTGCCGGTATCTATGATCCGCATCTGGGGAGCATTCAGGCGGCTCTTAAGGAGTGCGGGAAGTTCACACAAAACGTGCCAAAGGTGTACCGCAGCATTGATGAAGCGGTATCGGATTCAGATATTGATGGATTCATTATATCAACTCCTAACAATACCCATGCTCAGGTGCTGGAGAAAGTACTTGAAGCAGGGAAACCGGTATTTCTTGAGAAACCTATGGCCACAACGGTTGAAGATGCCTATCGGATTACTGCTATGGTAAGAGAGTCTGGTGTTCCGGTGCAGGTTGGTTTGCAGTATCGGTTTAAGGCTATGTATGTAGAGGCGATCAAGGAAGCATGCAGGCTGGGATCTGTTGGGGATATAAAAACAATAAGCATTCGCGAGCACAGGATTCCCTTCCTCGACAAGGTCGGGCAATGGAATAAATTCAGCGCAAGCTCCGGCGGTACCTTGGTGGAAAAATGCTGTCACTACTTTGACCTGTTCAACTTGTTTGCCCGCTCCAGGCCCTCCAGGGTATTTGCCTCAGGAAGCCAGGCTGCTAGCTACCGGGACTTCTCTTACAAGGGAGAGAGATCTGATATCCTTGATAACGCTTATATGATAGTAGATTACGAAAACGGAGTACGTGCTGCATTTGATTTGTGCATGTTTGTCCCCTTGTTCTATGAAGAGCTCGTCATCTGCGGGGACGGAGGACGTATTCGCGCATATGAACAGGAG
>SKXS01000210.1 GCA_007128345.1 Spirochaetia bacterium | reverse complement strand
GAAGAATTCAGAAAGTTCTTTGTATTAGATTAAAGAAGATGCTTAACATACTGGATGTGTTATAATAATATGCTCTATGTATTTCACGCTATCTTGCGCTTGCGTAGAATATATGACAATTATATGCGGAGGCTCCTGACTGCTGCTGAAGTGCAGCATGTATCGCGAAGTACTGCATACATCTATTAGGGATGGACAGAACTAAAGCAGGAAGGCCGCTTCCTGTCTTTTGCCCTGCAGGTTATTCTCATTTTGTTGAGATAGGAGAGAAAAAGTAGTTGACTGCAGGATAAGGAAAGAAATATGTTTGTACAGGATACTGTTTTCTTAAAACTTACATTCCTCACCCTTTAGGTAAAAAATTCAAGGAATTATTCTGTCAGGCTCTATGACTCAGAAAATATCAGCAGATCCAACGATTCGGATGGGAGTTCTCACGTATCACAGCAATCCTGGCGGTCATTATTCGTATTTCCCCCCTTGTTCCATCAAATATTCTCACTCCTTGTGCAATGGTTATGCCAGTGATGCCCCTGCCTTTGGACTCAGGGCATAAAGACTCCCTGGATCCGTATAGACTGCCTGAGTTACCCCAAGCGCCTGCAGAAATTCCTGCTGCCTGGGACCTATTCCCCGGAGAATTATCCGTATACCTTTGATGGATGCCGTCAGGATCTCATCGAATACGGTGGTCATCATGAATGCTGTGGGACGTGAGGTGGGTTTGTTGTCCCACCCGGTCAGCTGAACCTGGTTCTGCTCTACATACCATCGCATCTGATGCTCCATGAGCCTCCAGATCATCAGTGCTATGATGAGGATCATCCCCAGTACCTCAATGCGGGAGGGGGTCTTGAGAAACAGATCGTTGACGATCAGGTCATCCTTGAGAAATGAGAAATTATTCTCGATGCCGTGCTGTCCTTTGTACGCTTTCAGCAGCTCTCCGGCATCCAAAGCCCCTTCTTCTCCCGCAGCAGGGACTGAGCTGATGAGCACAAAGCATCCGGCAAGTTCCTGTATACGCTGGATTTCTTCATGCTGCTCTGCTATCTCCCAGGTGAGTGTATAGCGGGTCTCCATAGGAACTGGACCTTCCTTGGGAGGTCGTCCTCGTCGACGGACTTCCACTGGGGTTACCGTCGGATGCACCTGGTGCAGCTTGGTCGAGAGCCCCTTGATCATTTCTGCCGCCTTCAGGGCATCAGCTTCGCAGAAGAATGTCTGCTGCTGTTTCTTCAAGGCTTTCTGCAGGGTCTTCTGTGAATCCTCAACAGCTCTGCTGAGCTTCTTCTGCCGACGCTTGTCATGGGCACTGGAATGCACCACCACTGCCCGGTAGGTTATTCCATACAGCTCCACAGTCGTTTCGTAGGCTTTGTACTCTGCGGAAGGCCGGTGTTTCGTATCCGGATGTTCTGAGAGTTTGCCTAACTCTATCCACTGTTCGGCATCAACCGCTTCTGCAATGAGCTCATTGCAGACTGAGTAGGTCCCGGGAAGCCGGGTGATGAACTTCATCGCTCCCAGTTCCTTCAGGTTCGCTTCAGTGACCATGGCACTGTCAGCCACATACACACAGGCCCCTGGCCCTAATCCATGGGAAGCCATCAGGGAACTGATGCGGGAGAGCATCTGATTATTCGATGTCTTATCTGATGCATTGCCGTCAAGCACCTGACCGAAGATCGGCACTCCCCGCTCCACACACAATAGCTCGGTCATGAACTGCTTCAAGTCCTTCCGCTTGTCCTTCGAATGACCGAACGTGATCCTCGGTCCCTTCGGAGGATCATCTGAGGCACAGTGACGATACTCACCCCATACACTGGTGGAGGTGGTATCGTAACTGAGCTTGCGCACATCAAGACTGCAGACCTCTGCAGCCCTTACTCCCAGCTGGGTCACCACATGCGATGCGCCAGAGGAAAATATGGCATCCATTGACCGGGCCAGGTTCGTGTCATTGAACAGATGGGCATCAATATCCTCACCCAACAGCAGCTCCCGATCCTGCTTCTTCAGAAAATGCTCTACCCGGTACAGCGGGGTCCTGCCGGAGAGCACATCCAGCACCATGGCCTGCACCACATGCCCGGGGCTTACCTCCATCTGGGACGGCACCATCCGGTTTACCAGCTCAATGAGCCCAAGGGACCGGCAGTAGGCTGCGGCAATAGGAAGAAAACTCTGGGTATATACTTGCGCATCGGCAAATCCTGCAATCAACTCATCATGATCCTGCATAGGCACGCTCCTTGATCAACTCCAGGTTGATCCGGGTAATCTCTGCAATAATTTCCTGGGCACGCTGGTACTCGGCGATTCCCTGCTGAGCTGCAGATACCTGGGATTGGGGAATATATTTCTGCCGCTGACGGGACTCCTCATTGATCACCACATAATAGCGGGGACCATGGCGTTCTCCGGTATGACAGGAGCAGGAAGTACGTGAGCACACAGAATAGCGCTCTACCCAGGAACCATGGAGCAGATGGGTAAGTGAGGAAAGCTCTTCGAGCAGCTTCTTTCGCTGAGCGAGTAATTGGGAGATAATTTCACTTGACATACCAGAAGTATAGCGCATATTATATACGCTAGCAAGCAGGAAAAATAAAAACATCCACCAAACAAAAAATACCTTGAAAATTCAACGCAAAGGGTGAGGAATGTAAGTCTAAAATTTAGTTTTTGTTTGGCTCTGTTTTCGAAGTGTAGTGATCGTAATTTGAGCTACCTGGATACAAAGAATGTTCTTTGATACTCGGGATATTAATTGGCAATTGCACAACCTTTTGCAGTGTGTTCAAACAGTCGATGATCCGATTTCCGGTTACGAGCAGCAAATCACTACACTTGAAAAATAGAGCCATTAAGAATAGATTTCTATAATCCGGAT
>SKXS01000189.1 GCA_007128345.1 Spirochaetia bacterium | reverse complement strand
CCGTCAATCGAATGGACCACCATGGCACGCCTGACACCCAGCAGGGAGAGGGTCTGCGCGTACATCTCCATAATGCTAGAATCAAAGACGCCGGCTATCTGGAAGTCAGGACGCAGGGGATTGACCAGAGGACCGATCAGGTTGAAGAGGGTCCGCAGCTTTAGTTCCTGCCGAATAGGAGCCACATGGCGCATGGCGCCGTGGTACATCGGAGCAAAGAGAAAGGCAAAGCAGCGGGAATCGAGTGACGCCAGGGCATGGTCCAGGTCCTGATGTACCGGAATACCCAGTTCCTTGAGGAAGTCATAGCTTCCTGACCGGGAGGAGACCGCCTTGTTGCCGTGTTTTGCCACGGGAACTCCCAGAGAGGAGCATACCAGTGCTGATGCGGTTGAGAAATTAAAGGTATGCTTGCCGTCTCCCCCCGTGCCGCAGGTATCAAGCAGATTGGGACGGCACCGGGGTACCCCGGTCTTGTTGCGGAGCACCAGGGCAAATGCACTCAGCTCGATTGCGGTGATTCCCTTGACCGCCATGGCTCCGAGGAATCCCCCCAGCTGCCCCGGTGAGAGCTCTCCGTTAGTTATCTCATCCATAATTTCACCGGCTTCCTGCGCGTCCAGATCTTCACCGAGGAATGTCTTTTTGAGAATGCTGAATACCGGGGAGACCTGCCGTTTGTATGAGAAGAAATTTTCCAGTATCTTCATGCCCAGCGGGGTTCCTATGGATTCCGGATGAAACTGCACTCCCTCAGTGGTATGTACAGCGTGCCGCACACCCATAATCGTCTGGTCGCCTGCAGTCCTTGCGGTTACCTCCAGCACTTCAGGAATGGTGCCTGGATCGGCGATGAGCGAATGGTACCTGGCTGCAGGAAAGGTGCTGCCGATATTCCGGAACAGTCCTCTGCTGTCGTGGGTGATGGAATCAATTTTTCCGTGCATGATCGAAGGAGCCTGGACGATCCTCCCGCCGAAGGCCTGGACGATCACCTGGTGTCCCAGGCATACCCCAAGGATAGGGATCTTTCCTGAATAGGCGGTGACGACATCGAGGCATATTCCGGCATCCTCGGGCCTTCCAGGCCCGGGGGAGATGATGATCGCATCGGGACTGAGTTCAGCTACCTCATTGATGGTGATGCTCCGGTTCCGCTTCACCGTGACCGCCGCGCCGAGCTTAGCCGCGTATTCAGCGATGTTGTAGGTGAATGAATCGTAGTTGTCTATGATCAGTACGTTCACAGCATAACTCCTATGGATGCGCACATTGCGGCAGCCTTGTTTACAGTCTCCCGATACTCGTTTTCAGGTACCGAATCATAGACGATACCGGCCCCTGCCTGTATGGAATACACTCCGTCCTTGTACACCACAGATCTGATGGTGATGCAGGAGTCAAATCCTCCCTGTATGTCGAAGTAGCCCACCAGACCCGCATACGGCCCGCGAACGGAGGGTTCAATTTTGGAGATCAGCTCGATAGCCTTGATTTTGGGTGCTCCCGATACGGTTCCCGCCGGAAAGGTGGACCGTATGAGGTTGAACACATCGTGCTCAGGAGCCAATTCGCCCTCAACCTCGCTGACTATGTGCATGACATGGGAATAGCGCTCTATCTGGAACTGGTGGAGCACCTGCACTGTCCCGGGAATGCACACCCGGTTCAGGTCGTTTCGTGCAAGATCAATGAGCATGAGGTGTTCCGCGCGTTCTTTCTCGTCCTCAAGCAGCTCCTGCTCATAGTGCACATCCTCCTTCTTGGTCCTGCCCCGAGGCCGGGTCCCCGCAATCGGCTTAACCGTGGCTATAGCCTGGTTGTACTTCACCATGACCTCAGGGCTGGCCCCGAAGAGCTTGAAGGACGTGAAGTCAATAAAGAACATATAGGGGGACGGGTTCTCCCTTCTCAGACGGCGGTATGCCTCGAAGGGGGGTATGGCTGATGCCGCAGTGATACGGTGAGAGAGCACTCCCTGGAGCAGATCTCCCCTGATCACCGCATCCCTGACAGCGGCCACACCCTGGATGAACTGGTCCTTCTGGTCATGGAGACTGGCTTCATAAGCGTATTGCTGATCATCCCCCTGGTATGCGCGGAAGTCGTAGTCAAAGAGGCGCTCCTCTATGGAGCTGATAACCTCCTTTCCTGTGGAGGTTCCCTGCTCGCCGACGGCACAGATAATGAGCTCATCCTTGTAGTGATCGAATATAATAAACGACTCCCCAAAGAGGAATACTGCTTCAGGCAGCCCCTGGTCATTGCGCTGGGGGTTCAGGATGATTTCATCCATGTAGACTGCAGTCTCGTAGCCGAGGAATCCCACTCCGCCCAGGGGTACCGGAAACGGGATACCCTCCGGTCTGTGTATATCCCTGGCCTCGCGGCTGAACTCCTTGAGGCAGGCAAGGTAGGAGTGCTTATCCTTTGAGACAACATGTCTTGTTCCGTCAGGGAATTCCTGGATGACCCCCCCATCTGATGCGGTGAGACGGAACCGTTCGCTGACCAGCAGGAAGGAGTACCGGCTCCTTCCGATGTTCAGCACTGCTGATTCAAGGAGCGCTTTCGCATTGAGCTTCAGAAAGGCTACCTGAGGGGTGATGCGGTCTGCCCGCATTGATGTGTAGGTAAGTATATTCATGTTTCTATTTATAGAAACATTTACAATTAATTGCAATACCCCATCGGGACATGAAAAATGCACCATGCGCAGGATTTTTACCGCTAAAGCATGAGTCAGGTCATTTCGGGTTGCCCTTGAAGGCTCATTTGCTATATGATTGACCAGTACAGTAAGCAATAGATAAGGGAGTGCAGGATTCCTGCAAGACTCATGAAGAGTGCATATTACCTGGGTATAGATATAGGTTCTACAACGGTTAAGCTGAGCCTGCT
>SKXS01000204.1 GCA_007128345.1 Spirochaetia bacterium | reverse complement strand
TTTAGATTTTGATCCGCCGGATGATCCTCCTGGTAACGGCACCCCGGACCCGAACGGTGATGCTGGTAATGGCGACCCTGACCCGAATGGTGTTCCTGATGATATCATTCTTGGGGGTGGTGGAAATATTGAGGTAGAATTTGATGGTAATACGTATGATCTTGAAGAGGGATTTACCGGTAAGCAGAACCACATAGAGCTGTTAGGCAGCCCCATGGCCGGTGCAGATGACGGCAAAGCAAGGCTCATGGCAGCCTCAAACGACATTGATATTGATGATATTAACGCCATAATTAGTTATGAAGAATTTGATGATCTTGCTAATACTACCGTTGTATACATATCCTTCGCATATACTGATGAGACACCAGGAACGTATGATGGATATATCTCATTCTTTCATGTTGATACAAATGATCAGCTCATAGGTGTTGAATCAGATAGTATAACTGTCGACATAACCACATTTGGTGCGGTAGGCGAATCGATTATTGGCACATATACAGGAAATATTGATGCGGGTGTGATTTTAGACTTACCCGATCTTGATCTAATTGAGGCCTTCACTGATGAAGATACTAAAGCGATAAACGGTTCATTTGATGTTGTGCGGTTAGCAGGATTGATGGACCTTGATTTTATATTCCTTGGATTGCCTGATGATGATGTATAGGTTCATGTGCCGTACCGTCATTGGGCTAATTGGGTATACTGTGTGTTAAGGAATGGATGTCTAATCTGCTGAGCTTCAATGATGAATCCTGGTTATATCGTGTTCACTTTTACGTATTCCTAGAGTCTGAGGTGCTGGAAAACAGCAAGCAGGCATCGCATAGTGTACATGGGTTTAGGTTGATTTTTTTACGAGTCCTTTGCTCATCATAGTTTTCCAGCTGTGTTCGCCTCTGTCTCTGATGTATCTTCTGAAAAAGAGCAGCCAGGTGGCAGCTGCAATTACACAGGTAAAATACTGCTGGGATCAGCAGGCAACATTGTCCACTTCCCTCTATGGACGGTCATACTCAAGCTGTAGGTTAACGAGTGCTCGAGATTGCTAATGATAAGCAAACCGAGGTTATGCGTACATTGCTTCATATAAAGCTCGTGATTCTTCCAGTGATCTTCTACGCGCGGCCGTAAATCAGCAATCGAAAGTGTCTGAAGATTCTCGGAAGATACCTGGAAGTAGCTTTACGAAATACTTAGGTTATTGAGTTGTGGACACCGAAAGTACACAAGCTCTGCAGGGATGCATGTCTATTCAATTCTTTACCAGCTCGCAGCCTTGGGTGACTGCACTGATGTCCCAGATAAACCGAGGATACCGAAGCACGGTAACAGCACAGAAAGGCCGGTCGCTTGTGACTGAGATTAAGCACGAAGGGCTGAACAAATATTATCACAACACGTGCATGCTGCAGACGCTTGAGTTTTTTAGCTGTCGTCTTGTTAAGGAATTTACTATTGAAATACGTCATTGTTTTAGTTGCAATTATCGCAAAATCTGGTATATTAGGGTAACGATTATTCAGGACATGTTTTTTATGCATTCTGTTATGCATCCTAAATCCTGTTAGCTTGGTAGAGGTAAATCCGGAAATGCAGATTATGCATAATAAGCTGATATAGCAGGAAACCGTAAGCACATCCTGAATCTACCTGGCAAGGTATGAGCCTTCCTATCATTTACCCAGGTTCTGCAAGTAAATCACAAAAAAGTTTTCATAGTATCTTCACAGAAGAGAATACTCAATCAGTGAATACGCATCAGTCGCTTAAGTAGCGGTTGTTTCTTTTCACACTAAAAGTTCTTGCCCTTGAACATGTATGTACAAAATGAAGTGATTCATCCATGAGTTTTTTTAAAAAAGGAGATGTGTATGGAACTGAGAAACACTTGCGATATCAATGAAATTGTCTGTGAGACAATCAAGAAAAGCCTCTATGAAACCCCGAAAGTCGAACGTTTGGGTGAGATAGCTGATCTCACTTCGGATTCATGGACAAATTCGATCACCATTAATTAATGGGTCACAGGAGGAATTAAGATGCACAGACGTATGAATTGGATAAACATAAGCAAGAAGCATGTGTACAGCATAGCAGTCATTGTCTCAGTCTTGCTGATTACCATAGGTATGATGACCGGGTGTGACCTGCTGTTCGGAAGGAACTCAGGCGCGACTAGCTGGAGCAGCACCTATACGGTAGGAGAAACAGGGGCCCGCAGCAGCCACCCTGAGTGGTTTACAGAGTTGAAACCCGGGGTTGGGATTGATGTCTATGTAAAGGTGTTCAAGGATATAGAACGCTCCCATGTGCCGAGCACCGGAGTGAATGCAGAAATCTTTTCTCCTATTCTTGGGGATGCCGGTTCTGTCACGAGACTCGTTCATAATGGTGCATATATAACCAACGTGGTCAATATCGACGGGGCCCAGCTGAACACTGAAGGGTATTCTGGAGGATTGCTATTCCTCATGATGGTAGTTGATACCGGTAATGAAAACATCCACACCCATTCAGGAGTCAACCCAACAGCACTGCAGATAGGGGGAACTTCAGTAACTATAACATTGGGTGCAGGATACCAAATTGGAGAGATCAGTCCTTCAGGCGGATGGGTATTTCATTATGTTGATACTACATATTACGAAGCTGCGCCGTATGACTTCGAGGCAGATTGGGATGGATCATACATTGCTTCTGGTCATTCCATAGATGAAGATGGAAATGTCATAGATAATGAGGCTATCGTTCTACATACCTACGAATGGTACTGGGGTCCCAAGGGAACGTTTAGTACACTTACAGGCGTTGGCTATGGATATAATAACACAGAATTACTAAGTGCTGATGTAATAACAAGTGCAACTCCAAGAACTCGGACAGGTAAAGGAAGACC
>SKXS01000067.1 GCA_007128345.1 Spirochaetia bacterium | reverse complement strand
CTTTTTCAGACCGCATGCAGGTTCCCATACTCCTGTGTATCGCCTTATACCATCCGTAGATGCCTTTACGTGCACCGCATGCGGCATGTGCTGTGAGTTCTGCAGATTCAGTGCTCTCGTAAAGCTTACGGACATCCCGCAGCTGTATGAGGACTTATGCCACAGCTGCGGAGGGTGTGCTGTGGTCTGTCCTGCACAGGCGATACACGAGGTGCCTCATGAGAGTGGCACATGCACCATTGAAACAGACGGTACTATCGAAATTGTCACAGGAGAGCTGCGTATCGGGGAACGGTCTGCAGTACCGGTTATCAGGGAAGTAAAGCGTCACTGCAGAGGAGATATGCCTACCATAGTGGACGTACCCCCGGGGACATCGTGTTCCTTTGTCGAAGCAGTAGACACATGCGACCATGTTCTGTTGGTAGCTGAACCCTCTCCCTTTGGTCTCCACGATCTCAGATGTACCGTTGAGGCCCTTGATATCATGGAGATACCCTGTTCAGTACTGGTAAACCGGAGCACCGGCAGTACCATTATTGATGACTATTGCTCCAGCCGGAATGTACCGGTTATATCACATCTGCGGGAAGATATTCGTTTTGCCCGGTGCATCGCGGAAGGAGATCTCATAAGTCGTGTGTTTCCCGAGCTGCGCAGAACATTTTCCGATATCTGGGAAAAACTCATCGGGAGCATATCATGAGGGAACTTGCTGTGGTCAGCGGAAAAGGGGGGACCGGAAAGACCTCTGTTGCCTCGTCCCTTGCGGTTATTTCGGGAAAGGCAATCATTGCAGACTGTGATGTTGACACCCCGAACCTGCATCTGGTGCTTGCACCTTCCCTGGTAGATTCCAAGCCCTTTATCGCGGGTTTTACCGCTTCAATCGACAAGAAAGCATGTACCGACTGCAGCATGTGCCTGCAATGCTGCAGATTCGACGCCGTGGACAATAGCTTCAGCATCGATCCACTGCGCTGTGAAGGATGCGGACTGTGTGCCCGGCTGTGCCCGCAGCATGCGATCACCATGGAGCCGAAACATTGCGGCACAATCATGGTATCTGAAACACGGGCTGGCAGGATGGTTCATGCAAAACTCTTTCCCGCATCAGAGAATTCTGGAAAACTGGTGAGCGATGTGCGCAGGAGGGCTGGACTTGAAGCTGATGCCGATGAAATCCCTCTCGTTATTATTGACGGAGCTCCCGGAATCGGATGCCCAGTGAATGCGACGATTACCGGATGTGACTATGTGCTGATGGTAGCCGAACCTTCGGTATCGGGTATTCATGATCTTTTACGCCTTGCTTCACTCGTTAATCACTTCTCCATACCTGCATTTCTATGCGTTAACCGGTGGGATATTCACCCGGAATATACAGATACACTTGAACAAGAAGCTGAAAGACTCTCTATTCATCCAGCCGGAAGGATACGCTACGATCCAGGTATTACCCACGCACATACGGCTATGCGCACCATAGCTGAATATGATATCCCAGCTGCAGCGGACGTGCATGCACTGTTCGCAAATCTGCAGACATATGGAGTACTCCCATGAAAGGACACGGACCAGCTTACATACGAAATACTGTCGCCATCGTTTCAGGAAAAGGAGGCGTCGGCAAGAGCACACTATCAGTGATGCTCGCTGCATCCCTCGCGGAGAGGGGATACCGAATCGGTCTGCTGGACGTGGATCTCCATGGCCCCAGCATGCCTGTCATGCTCGGTATGGAAGGCATGAGACTCTCCAGAGACGATCATGGGATCATTCCTCTCCAACGGGGAAATCTCAAGGCAGTCTCCATTGGATTTATGCTAGAGCATACTGATGACGCATTAATATGGCGAGGACCGCTGAAGCATCAGATCATATGTGAATTCCTCACCGAAGTGCAGTGGGGTCCTTTGGACTGTCTAATAATCGATGTCCCGCCGGGGACTGGTGATGAACCCCTTACGGTCATGCAGATGTGCAATGACCTCGACGGGGTCTTTGTGGTGACCACACCTCAGCGGGCCTCCGCAGTAGACGTACGCAGATGCGTCACCTTCTGCAGAAAACTCAAGGTGCCTATCCTGGGGCTTATTGAAAACATGCATGGAATAGCCTGCCCGTCCTGCGGCGAGGTATTCCAGGTGTTTCCCGAAGGAGAAGGCAGGCGGGTTTCCCAGGAGATGCATATTGATATGCTGGGTTCCATTCCCATTGACCCTGCACTTGCCTCATCCTGTGACTGCGGATACTGTATGAGTAAAGGCTCGTCATCATATGATGCGATGAAAACCATAGCTGACCAGGCAGCGTTCATTATCCTGGAACATAAGGAGGAACAGCATGAGAATAGCCGTACCGCTCATTAACGGGCAGCTCTCATCTCATTTTGGTCACTGTGAATGCTTCCGTATTGTCGATACCGATGAAACAAAGCGGATCGTACGGACTGAAGACGCAGTTCCGCCCCAGCATGAACCGGGGGTGATACCCCGGTGGCTCAAGCACCTGCAGACCGATGTCGTCATCACCAGGGGTATGGGGAAACGGGCGATTGAACACTTTCGCGCATATCAGGTAGATGTAGTAACCGGAGCTCCCGTCAAGCCATGGGAAGATCTGATAAAGGAGTACCTGGAAGGCTCGCTGGAATACGAAGAGAACATCTGTACGCATTGAGCTTACTGTGAGGAGATATCTATGATATGCACGCGGGCATCCCGGACCTGCTGCATGACCTCTTCACTGAGGTATGCAGTGTGCGATAATGCCAGACGAGTCACGTAAGTGCATCAGGTGAACAATTTCACCCTGGGAATTTCGTATGGTCACCTGTGACATGGACTTTGTCTCTTGGTTGCACAAGACAAGCGTCCGAGTGAAGCTGCCTGGACATCGCTGTT
>SKXS01000127.1 GCA_007128345.1 Spirochaetia bacterium | reverse complement strand
CGGGTGGAGCTGCCATGGTGAAGGCAGCCTACTCCAGCGGAACGCCGGCATACGGCGTAGGCCCCGGCAACTCGGTGCAGATGGTTGCCGAAGATGCAGATGTTCACGATGCGGCTGCAAAGATCACCTTAAGCAAGTGCTTCGACTACGCCACCTCATGCTCCTCCGAGAATTCCGTGATAATTGAGAAATCCGTATATGATTCCTTTGTCCGGCAGTGCATTGAGGAGGGGGGCTATCTCTGCTCTCCCCGGGAGAAGGAACTGCTGGAACAGTGGATGTGGAAGAGCGGGAGGGACGGAGGAGCCCGTGTCCTGAACCCCGCGATCGTAGCCCAGTCTGCCCAGGTGATCGCCCGGGATGCGGGTCTTGATGTTCCGCCTCATATCCGGATGCTCATGGTTGAAGGCAGCGAGCCCGCAGCAGAAGACCGCTTTGCCTATGAAAAGCTCTCTCCTGTGCTCACGCTATGGAAGTACGCAGATTTTTCCCACGGAGTCAGGCTGCTTGAGGAAATAACAAATGCGTGCGGCCGTGGGCACTCCTGCGGCATCCATACCTTCAACCGTGACTACATTGAACACCTGGCTGACCGGATGCTCACCAGCAGGATCATGGTACGCCAGGCGCAGGCTCCGGCAAACGGGGGCAGCTTCACAAACGGGATGCCCAGCACGGTGACCCTGGGATGCGGAACCTGGGGGGGCAACATTACGACGGAGAATATCAGCTACCGGCACTTCCTTAATATCACCTGGGTCTCTGAACCCATAAGCGGAGAAAGGCCCACCGATGAAGAGATGTTCGCTCCTCTCTGGAAACAGGCAGGTAAGGGATGAATTTATTTGAATACCAGGCAAAGGAACTGTTTCGCGAAGCGGGAATACCCGTTCCCCAAAGCAGGCTTATTACAGGGACGGAGGACATCGCTCAGGCAGCAAAATCGCTGCCGCTGCCCTGGATGCTGAAAGCCCAGGTGCTCCAGGGAGGACGGGGCAAGGCCAACCTTATACGCAAGGCAGCTGATCTGCAGCAGGCGCAGAGAGAAGCCTCAGATCTGTTTGCTTCACCTACCGGCGTGCGCACGGTGCTCGTGGAAGAGATAGTACCATTTACCCGCGAACTGTATGTATCGGTAACCGTGGATCCGGTGGAAGCAAAAATCCTCGTTCTTGCCAGCAGCAGCGGCGGCGTTGAGGTGGAAACCCTCTCACAAAGCGCTCCCGAAAAGCTGCTGTCCCTTCATTTGGAGCCTGGAAAGAAGCTCCTGCCATTTCAGGCAAGGAACCTTGCCTACGGATTGGGACTTGAAGGAAAGAGCGCCATATCATGCAGCACGGTTTTAGTGAAGCTCTTTGAGCTGTGTGCGGGAGCTGATGCGGAACTGGCAGAAATAAACCCGCTGTTCGTTACGTCAGAGGGAGAAGTCATTGCAGGAGACGGAAAAATAATCATTGATGACAATGCAGTATTCCGCCAGCCCCGCTTCCAGATGACCAGGGACCATTTTTCCAGCGAAGTTGAATATGCCGCGGCTCAGGAAGGTATTCCCTACCTGCAGTTTGACGGGGATATCAGCCTGATGTGTGCCGGTGCCGGCCTGACCACCACGGTATTTGATCTGATCCACGATGAGGGAAGCAGCGTAGCCAACTACCTGGAGTTTGGAGGACCTAACTACCGGAAGGCGGTACGGGCTATGGAGCTGTGCCTGGCAAACCCGTCAAAGGTGATCCTTATTGTGACCTTCGGGACCATAGCGCGGGCTGATGTCATGGCCCAGGGAATCGTTGATGCTGTTAGACAGCTCAAGCCTGACCGTCCGGTGGTGACCTGCATACGGGGAACCAACGAAGAGGAAGCCTTTGCTGTGCTTCGCACGGCAGGGCTGGAACCGATCTTTGACACCGAAGAGGCAGTGAAAAAAGCAGTTGCACTAACCCGCGGGGAGGGTCAAGTATGAGCATATTCATTGATGCATCAACCCGGGTGCTGGTCCAGGGCATTACCGGCAACGAGGGAAGCTTCTGGACATCGCATATGATCGAAATGGGGACGGAGGTAGTAGCCGGTGTGACGCCTGGAAAAGAGGGGCAGAGAGTACACGGGGTTCCGGTTTTTCATACGGTCCGTAGGGCTTTGGAGCACCATGGAGCTGATGCTGCCATGCTTTTTGTTCCCCCCCGGTTTACCAAGGATGCGGTCTTTGAGGCACTGGACAGCGGCATCAGGAAGATTGTAACCGTTGCTGACGGCATTCCCCTCCATGAAGCGCTGGAGATACGATCAGCTGCCAAGGCGTGCAATGCGCTGGTTATCGGGGGAAACACCTCCGGGGTCATATCCCCCGGAAAAGCCATGATGGGCATGTTTCCCTACTGGATCAAGCGGGTGTATGCGCCAGGTCGCATAGGGGTGATGACCCGAAGCGGTTCGCTGACCAACGAAATTGCCTCGATGGTTGTCGCAGCCGGATTCGGCATCAGCACCCTGGTGGGAGTCGGAGGAGATTCGGTGCCGGGAACCCGTTTTGCTGAGGTAATGAAACTATTTGAATCAGATCCTGAGACTGACGCATTGGTGATCATCGGTGAGCTTGGAGGGACCATGGAGGAAGAGGCGGCCGAGCTGATTGCATCCGGCGGGTGTACTAAACCGGCGGCAGCCTTCTTAGGAGGCAGGACAGCTCCTGAAGGGAAACGGATGGGCCACGCGGGAGCGATCACCTCAGGGGGAAAGGGGTCGGTGCGCGAAAAGGTAGCAGCCCTGCGTGATGCTGGGGTTCTCGTAGCTGAAAGGCCAAGCCAGGTGGGAGAGTGCCTGAAAGCAATTATGAGAAAAGGAGCAGCTGGGTATGCTGAAAATTGAGAACAACCATGTGAAAAGCTGGATTATCTGTATCTCCGCTGCAGCACTGG
>SKXS01000197.1 GCA_007128345.1 Spirochaetia bacterium | reverse complement strand
TTGATCCCCTCCTCGATAACCAGATCCGCATAGGCTTTGAGTTCCTGTTCATACTGGGTTTTCTGCATGGTCTCTCCTTGTATCTATCGTCGGGAAAATAATCGTCTGAAAAAAAGTGCAATGCACCTGAGGATGCGGGAGAAGAATCCCGGGTTCTGTATGCGGTCAATCCTCGTCAGCCCTTCAGTGATTTCTCCCGCTGTGAGCGGTCGTCTGTAGAGGTTTTCATCAATCTCCATCTGGAGCTTGCCGGCATCATCCGTATGTACGATGCGCACATCCACGGTGGTCCATCCCAGCAGCTTGACGGATTCAAGCCTCCTCTCTCCCGCAATGAGTTCTTTCTTTTCATTGATGACTATCGGATTCATCAGACCATGGACCTTGATGCTGTCAGCCAACTGCGTCAAATCACCAAGATCCCTTCGGATGCGTCTTTTCACTTGTATTTCATCAATTCGTACTTGCATGTGCATTCTTAGTTAATGATGTTCACCGTGTTTTGTCAAGAATAATGGCAGAATATGTACTAGTGTTCATCTGCATTGACAGATTGAGTAAAGAGGTGGTAACATATTAGTGTTATAGTAAACTAGTACATGATATAGGATTAATCTTGGATAAGAAGAAGGAAGCAATACACATCGTTATTGATCCCACCAGCGGCATTCCCTACTACCGGCAGATCATCCTGCAGATTGAAATGGCGATTGCAGACGGCAGGCTCACGGTAGGCAGACAGCTTCCTACCGTGCGGAGCCTTGCAGTTGATCTCCAGGTGAACCCCAATACCGTCGTGCGGGCATACAATGAACTGGAAATACGGGGGCTGGTGAATACGCAGCACGGTACGGGTACATTCATCAGTGACAAACGGGTTGAAATGTCCGATGTGGACCGTGAGCAGATACTCGCCCAGCTGGTACGCGGTTTTGTAAGCCAGAGCGCTTCCTACGGATTCACTGTCCATGATATCATCAAGTACCTGACCGATTACCGGGAGGAGGGTGCATTGTGAGTACGCGCAGAGAAAAGAAGCTGAGAATCAAGAACCTGCCGGAGCTGAATTGCCCCAGGCATTTCACATATTCCTCACTTTCAGCGATCGTCCTGGCAGTCTTCTTCGGTCTGGGGGTGCTTGCCCAGTATGTTGTCTCCGAACCGATGACTGCCGATTTGATCAGAGTATTCGCCGCAGCTGCGGTGGGATCGGCAGTGATCATGACCCTCCTGCCGCTGTGGCCTGTGGTGTGCGCCCTCTTTGTAGCCGTATGGGCCTTCGGCCCCCTGCTTGGGCCCCTCCAGAGCCTCATTGCGATTCGGTTCATATTCAGCATCGGTCTTATCATCTCGCCATGCTTCCAGGTGGTGGACCAGTGGGATAAGGCGGTGGTACTGCGCCTGGGTAAGTACAGGCGCATCTGTCCTCCGGGACCCCATATGATACTGCCGGTTGTCGATACTATTGCTCAACGGGTGGATACCCGCATCAGGGCGACGGACTTTTCGGCGGAAAAGTCCCTTACGAAAGATACCGTGCCCGTGCATGTGGATGCCCTGGCGTTCTGGCTTATCTGGGACCCCCAGAAATCGGTGCTTGAGGTGGAGAATTTCATGGATGCTGTGACCTTGTCAGCACAGACTGCGCTTCGAGATTCCATAGGCAAGCACGATCTCACCACGCTGCTCAGCGAGCGTGAACGGCTGGGTTCGGAAATCCAGGCAGCCCTGGATGCCAAGACCAGCCCTTGGGGCATCACCATACTGTCCATCGAGTTCACTGAAATTCTCATCCCTAAGGAACTGGAGGACGTGCTGAGCAAGCAGGCCCAGGCTGAGCGTGAACGGCAGTCCAGGATCATCCTCGGCTCTGCTGAGGTGGAGATCGCCAAGAAATTTGAGGAAGCTGCAGAACGCTACAAGGAGAACCCAACAGCATTCCAGCTGCGGGCCATGAATATGGTCTATGACAGCATCAGGACCCACGGCGGCATGGTGCTGCTGCCTTCTTCAGCCCTGGACTCCATGAGCCTGGGCACGACTCTGGGCGCTGCAGCCCTGAAGCGGGTACAGGAGCAGTGCGATGAAGACAGTGACGGCAAGAAAAACAGCGCAATACCAGACATGCAGCCTGAGAACAAGAAGGGCGTATAGAAATACGCCTTCATACACCTTTTTATCGTATACGCAAAGGCGTGTATGCGCGGAGATGCTTTAGGCGTGTGCGAAATGTTTCCAGTCATTGTCCGATAGAGAGGATTCCTGTAAAGGAGAAAAGAGCGCCCGACGGGAGTCGAACCCGCATTTTCAGCTTGGAAGGCTGAAGTAATACCACTATACCACAGGCGCATTTCATCCATATGTATAGTAAAATAGTACGATATCGTCAAGTGTGTCGGAGATAAAACAGAGAAAATGAATCGGTAAACCGGGGATTATTATGCGTTGATCAGTTCATCATGGCTTGTTTTCTCTGATACAACTGCTCCAGAATGCCATGGGGACCCGGTTCTCTGCTGTGTGTGCGGCAGAGTGTTTGTATGAATGCCTGGAGGATCGTGGGGTGTGCCTGAGAAATGAGGAAATCACCCCTTGATGTTGACCCGATATTTTAGTACAAGGAAATAAATGCAGAGCAGATGAAAAAAGGAACGGTATGGGTATACGAGGAGAACTGTTTTCAACTAAGTTTCCTTCAGGGAAACGGACCTACTTCTTTAATGTGAAAGAGAACCGCAGCGGTGATATTTTCCTCAACATTGTGGAGAGCAAACGGCATGATGAGGAGAGCTTCGAGCGACATTCGGTAATCGTCTTTGACGAGGACATCGACCAGTTTGAAAAGGAGCTGCTGCGGGCTATCGACTTTATCAAGAAGAAAAAGCAATCCTGAAGCTCCTGCGGTGGATGGGGGAGATGCCCAGGGCGATG
>SKXS01000239.1 GCA_007128345.1 Spirochaetia bacterium | reverse complement strand
TGTTGAGGTCCTCCCTGACGCAGTGTTCCAGAAGAGAGATCTCTACGGTGCTGTTGGTCTTTGCTACACCAATGCGATCAGAAAAAGCCCGGATCGCCTCGGGAGTATAGCCCCTTCTGCGGATACCCGTGATGGTGGGCATCCTCGGGTCATCCCAGCTCTCCACATGGCCCTCTTTTACAAGGGTGAGCAGCCTTCGTTTGCTGAGAACGGTGTAGGTTATGTTCAGCCGGGCAAATTCAATCTGCCTGGGCCGATGGGGATACTCTGATTCCACCACGCACCAGTCATAGAGCGGACGGTGGTCCTCAAACTCCAGAGTGCAGATTGAATGGGTGATACCCTCAAAGGCATCGGAGAGGGGGTGGGTGTAGTCGTACATGGGATAGATGCACCACGAGTCTCCGGACCTTGGGTGCCTTGCGTGCTTGATGCGGTAGATCGCCGGATCCCGCATGTTCAGGTTCGGGGATGCCATGTCGATCTTCGTCCTGAGCACATAGGTCCCGTCGGGGAATTCGCCTTGCTTCATGGCCTCAAAGAGCCTCAGGTTCTCCTCAACCGGACGGCTGCGGTCCGGGCTCTCCTTACCCGGACTCGTCAGGGTGCCCCGATATTCGCGCACTTGGTCCGGAGTGAGGCTGTCCACGTAGGCAAGGCCTTTCTTGATCAGCAGTACCGCGATCTCATAGAGCTTGTCAAAGTAGTCCGATGCATGGTAGAGATGCTCCCCCCAGTCAAATCCGAGCCACCTGACATCCTGCATGATCGAGTCGATGTACTCCATCTCCTCCTTTTCAGGGTTAGTGTCGTCAAATCTGAGATGGCACCTGCCTCCGTACCGCTGCGCGAGGCCGAAATTTAGGCAGATGCTCTTCGCATGGCCTATGTGCAGATATCCGTTGGGTTCAGGCGGGAACCGGGTGATGATTTCTTTGTGCCTGCCTTCAGCCAGGTCTGATTCGATGATCCGTTCGATAAAGTTAAGCGATCGCTCGCTTGCGGAGCCGTTATCTGACATGCAGTTTTCCTTGTTTCAATATATGTACCCTATGATCTGGAAAGCGTATCATAAATATTTCATTTATTCTATAATGCCATCCATTCACTGCTGTATATACAGGTGCGATATGGAACAACAGGAGCGTTCGGTCAGGCGAGGATACCTTGCAGTGATCAGCGGATACGTATTATGGGGGCTGCTGCCCATCTTCTGGAAGCTGCTTGATCACGTGAACGCATTCGAAGTGCTTCTGCACCGAATTCTCTGGTGCGGAGCATGGTCTGCATCCTATTTCCTCATCACCGGACGCAACCCCCTGCGGGTACTGCGCGCGCTCTGGCTGACCAGGCCCGCTTTTGTGTGGATCTGCAGCGCTCTTATTGTGTCGGCCAACTGGCTGAGCTACATCTATGCGGTTATCAGCGGGAACATCCTCCAGGCAAGTCTTGGGTACTTACTCTGCCCCATCATGATTGTCCTGCTTGGGGTCATCTTCTTCAAGGAGACCATGACTGCTCTGCAAAAAGCGGCGCTTGTATGCTGTATAGCCGGGGTTGTGTATGCGTCGCTGATGGCTGGAGGATTCCCATGGCTCTCGGTGCTCATCGGAGGAACCTTTGCCCTCTACAGCACAATCAAGAAGTTCCTCGGGACTGACGGACTTACTGCGCTTCTAAGCGATACCCTCCTGTTGACTCCCTTGGCAGTGCTGATCATGGGTTTTCTTGCCTGGAAAGGGGAGAGCGCCTTCCTGTCGGTGAACCTCAGCACTGACATACTGCTCGTGACGGCTGGACTGGCGACCCTGCTGCCCCTTTATCTCTTCATCCAGGGAACCATCACCATACCCTACCAATCCGTTGGATTTCTTCAGTTCATCATCCCCTTCATAGCCTTCATGCTGGGCGTCTTTGTATACGGAGAGCCGTTCTCCCGTGACCAGGGGATCACCTTCGGCCTCATCATCATCGGCGTAGGGTGCTACATCGCTTCCCTGCTGATGCGAAGCAGGATGCGCCGGTGAACCAGGATAAGCATCTCTACCACCAGTTGCTTACCCTGGCGCTTCCCATCATGGCGGCAAACTTTCTCCAGACCCTCTACAACCTCGTGGACACCTACTATCTGGGTAGGCTTGGGAGGGAAGCGGTGGCGGCTCCGTCCATCGCTTTCAATATTATCCTGTTTCTGGTGGTCTTCGGCATCGGGTACGCTATGGCGGCCACCACCTTAATATCACAGGCGAAAGGAGACAATAACCAGGAGCTTGTTGACTTCTATGCAGGCCAGATCTGCACAGTGATGCTCACCATGTCGATCATTATTGGTGTCGCGGGGTACCTGCTGACCGTACCTATGCTGAAGCTTATGCAGGTGCCCGATGATGTGTTTCCCCACGTGCGGGTCTACATGGAGATCATTTTCATCGGCATGCCCTTCATGTTCATCTCCTTCATTCTCAAGGGAATCCTCCAGGGAATCGGTGACAGCATGACCCCCCTCAAGATCCAGGGGCTCACCGTGCTGCTCAACGTGGTGCTCGACCCGCTGTTTATATTCGGGCTGGGAATAGTCCCCGCCATGGGTGTAGCCGGTGCGGCACTGGCTACGATCCTCTCCCGGGCGGTCGGTTCAGCGATTGCGGTATATATCCTGCTGAAGGGGAAGAAGGGAGTGCATATCAGGGCGCGTCACCTTATTCCCCGCAAGGACGCATTTCTGCTCATGAGCAGGATCGGATTTCCTTCGTCGGTAGGACAGGGACTGAGCTCCCTCGGCTTCACGGTGCTCCAGGGAATCGTCAATACCCTTGGTGCGGCTGTCATCGCTGCATACGGTGTGGGGGGAAGGATCATCGGGATCTTCAATATGCCCGCCATGGGAATGGGACAGGCTACCGCAGTAATGGTGGGCCAGAGGCTGGGTGCCCGGAAGCATG
>SKXS01000086.1 GCA_007128345.1 Spirochaetia bacterium | reverse complement strand
TGTACAGCTCCCGGCTCTATAATGACTTCATGCACTGAATTCTCATGCACCTTCGAACAGGTGCACGGCAGGTGCTTTGGAGATGACCAAGAATCATCAGTCCGTGCTGGATCCGCACAGCTGTGTGCTGCATCGTGTGTCTTTTCTTTCACTCTTCCTTCCCTTCGCATGCTCAGGAGATCTTCCAGTACATGCATGATCTGTCTATGTGTTCCACCTTTCAGCCCACGTTCACGGCAAGTCCTCCGAGGGATGCACGGGCGTCACATACTCTGATCCAGTGTACCCGTAACGGGGAATATCCGCAATATCGCAGTGCATGACCTGGAAAGATATGCAGTTTCCATGGACCAGATGTACTGCGGCCCTTGACCATACGTCTCGTTTTATACTAGGGTTTACCTATATTTGATAGGAGAGGTACCATATGATTTCGTACAAAGATCTCGGACTCGTAAATACTAAAGAGATGTTCGCAAAGGCAGGAAAGGGAGGCTACGCGATTCCCGCATATAACTTCAATAATATGGAGCAGCTTCAGGCGATCATCCAGGCCTGCGTGGAGACCAAGTCTCCTGTGATTCTCCAGGTCTCCAAGGGGGCTCGGAACTACGCGAATGCAACGCTTCTGCGGAATATGGCCCGCGGTGCAGTGGAGTATGCACGGGAGCTTGGCTGCGAGATACCTATGGCGCTGCACCTTGACCATGGTTCGGATTTCGACATCTGCAAGGAGTGCATCGACAACGGCTTCTCCTCCGTCATGATAGACGGCTCGCACCTGGATTATGACGAGAATGTTAAGCTGACCTCCCGGGTTGTCGAATACGCCCATCAGTTTGACGTGACCGTAGAGGGAGAACTCGGGGTGCTTGCAGGCATTGAAGATGACGTGGTGGCTGAAAAGTCAACCTACACGCAGCCTGAGGAAGTAGAGGACTTCGTTACAAAGACCGGCGTGGATTCCCTGGCCATTTCAATCGGCACAAGTCACGGGGCGAACAAGTTCACCCCCGCACAGTGCACAAGAAGTGAGGAGGGCATCCTCATACCCCCTCCCCTGCGGTTTGACATCCTTGAGGAAATTGAAAGACGGCTTCCCGGCTTTTCTATTGTCCTTCACGGTTCCTCCTCAGTCCCCCAGGATCTTGTGACCATGATCAATTCCTACGGGGGAGATCTGAAGGATTCCGTAGGAATCCCTGAGGAACAGCTCAGCAAGGCAGCCGCTTTAGCAGTCTGCAAGATCAATATTGATTCCGACGGACGGCTGGCCATGACTGCAGCGGTACGCAAAGTCCTTGCCGAGCAGCCCGGTGAGTTTGATCCCCGCAAGTACCTCGGACCTGCACGTGAAGCACTCAAGGAGATGTACAAACATAAGAATATCAACGTGCTTGGAAGCGCTGATCGCGCATAGCGCACATTCTGTTTGAAACTCCCCGCACTTGCCTGCGGGGAGCACATTCACCCCTTTGACTCCCATGCGGCTCCATGATATAGTTGCAATACATCACATTGAAGGAATAGAGCACCTATTCACAAGGAGGGATATTGTCTGCGAAACATCTACGCATTAACGATCAAATCAGGGCGCGGGATGTACGACTGATTGACGAAAACGGTGAGCAGCGGGGAATTGTATCGCTGCAGGAGGCAAAGGAAGCGGCCGCATCTGTGAAGATGGACCTTGTGGAGGTCTCCCCGAATTCCGTACCGCCGGTATGTAAAATCCTGGACTATGGCAAGTTTGTCTACGAGCAGAAGAAGAAAATTCGGGAAGCGAAGAAGCACCAGACCCAGATTAAGCTCAAAGAGATTCGTATGCAGCCTAAAATTGAGAAGCATGATCTTGAGTTCAAGACCAAGCACATAGGCGACTTCCTCCTTGAGGGGAACAAGGTCAAGGTCACTATCCGCTTCAGAGGCCGTGAGATGGCCCACACCGAGCTGGGAAGGGATGTGCTCATGCGGGTACTTGATAAACTGGATGAAAATGATGTAGGGTATACCCTTGACAGACCCCCCCAGATGGAAGGGAGGTTCATGTCGATGATACTCAGCCACCAAAAGAAAACTAAGGCTCAGAAGCCTTCGTAATACTAACATGACGGAAACCCTGTATGGTTTCCGTGTGAATACCTGAAGCTCAAGGGGTTATCTTGTTCCCTTGCGGCTCAGAAAGGAGCACAATATGCCAAAGATGAAAACAAGAAAAGCTGCTGCCAAGCGTTTCAAGGTGACAGCCACGGGCAAGGTAAAATACAAGAAGCAGGGCCTGCGGCACATTCTCACCAAGAAGACCACCAAGCGCAAGCGAACCCTCCGGCACGGAGCAGTGCTAAGCAAGCCTGAGACCCAGCGGGTCAAGCGGCTGCTGCCCCATCAGTTTTAGCACCAAGGAGGAATACCATGCCAAGAGCAGTAGACGGAACAAAACGAACAGAAGCACGAAAGAAAATTCTCAAGCAGGCTAAGGGGTACTGGGGCCGGAGAAGCACCAATCTGCGCACCGCCAAGGATGCGGTGGCAAAGGCAGGTCAGTACGCCTATCGTGACCGCAGGAGAAAAAAGCGTGATTTTAGACGGCTCTGGATTACCAGAATTTCTGCAGCGGCCCAGGCCCATGGAATGAACTATTCGCAGTTCATCTCAGGACTTAAGCGCGCAGATATCCAGATAAACAGGAAGGCGCTTTCAAACCTCGCCATAGAGGACAAGGCGGCCTTCACCACCCTGGTGGATCAGGCCAAACAGGCCTTAGGGGCATAACATGAGTACTTTGGAGAAGGTGCAGCTGCTGGAGGAGCGCATCAGAAAGGCGATTCACTTCATTGAGAAGCTGAAAGCTGAAAATGCTACGCTTTCCGATGAAGTTGAGCTGCTGCGTATGCACAACGAAGAGCTCAAGTCTTACTCGAGCGACTACTCCAAGACAAACCGTCTCATCGAAGAGGGAATCACCAGTGCGCTTGACCAGCTCGAACAGCTGGAGGAGTTGTCTGTTCAGTCTGAAGCACCTGTAAGCGAAGCTATCGATGATCTGGCAGCTGAAGTTGATCAGGAGGATGAGGAGAGCTTCACCTTTGAGGAGGCTGTCGAGGAATCCGACGAAGAGGCAGAGGAAAAGAGGTCTCAGGCACTGCAGGATGAGGATGCGCCGCTGTACTGATTGATCAGATGACCGGTGCCGGGGAAGCAGGCGGTTACCGTGATGGAAGAACATATAGTCAAAACTACGCTTCTGGGCATCTCTCTTTCACTGAAGATTGACGCCGATCCGGAGTACTTCTCCCGGGTAATTGCACTTATTGAGCGCAGAAGCAGTACCGTCATGAAGCACATGATAGAGACTGATCCGCACCGTATCAGCGTGCTCACAAATATCCTGCTTGCGGATGAACTGCTCTCCTCAAGATCTGGAAGCAAAACGGCTTTAGACGAGGAGGATGCATCTGAGGAAGTTGACCAGCTGACCCAGGAACTGATCAAGCTGATTAACAACAAGATTGACGATTAATCCTGCGGTGTTCGGGAAGAACCCTAATCTCTTGGGTCAAACTATTAATACGGGATTCTGTTTTCCCCAATTGAATTGCTCCGGTATCACTGGAACAGGATGTTGGGGATAGGAAACCCACTTGAACTATAGGAGTTCAAGAGATTACGTTCGGAGCGGCACCGCGGGTTTTCTTTTGCAAAAGGAGACACCTGCATGTCCGGAGACTCTCCCTTAGACCGTATCATCTACATATCGATACCTGAGGAAGCGCATCGCACCATAGGGGACTTTACCATTGATGCCGACAAGCTCATCCCGGTGGAGATACCTCCTGATAAGGAATCGGTGGACCTCACCGAGCTCTCCTGGGAGATGATCATCTCAGCCATGCTCAAGATTTTCGCCTACAACCCTGCCCACCGGGACATCGAGTACTACCGATCATTCATCCATGCCGTGCAGCCGAACCTGCCTGCGGAACTCAGCCAGGCAGGCATTATTAAGGCGGAGGCAAAGGAGTATGACCTCGCCCAGGAGATCTTCACGGCCCTCAGGTACCTGGTTCCGGAAGATGAAAAGGCATTCCTTAACCTTGCGTTCCTCTACGAAGACAGGATGGAAAACGCCGCATCCCGGGGCCTTTCCGACCTGCATGATGCGATGCAGCAGCAGGCGCACATCGTCTACCGTGATATGCTGCAGCTCCACAGCGGATCCCCCGAGGCCGTCTACCACGCCGCATCCTTTATGATCAAATCAGGCAGTCCCGCACGTGCCCGTGAACTCTATGAACAGTTTCTGGATCTTGCACCGGAGGACGAACGGGCAGCAGAAGTGAGCAGCATCATAGGGCGAATCAGCCGGCAGGATTCACAGGATATCCTATTTGCTGAGGCCTTCGATCTTATCCAACTGGGAAAGGAAGAGGAGGCGCTGGAGAAAATTGGCCGGTACCTCACAGATAATCCGAAGGTCTGGAACGCGTGGTTTGTCAAAGGCTGGGCACTGAGGCGGCTTGAACGTTACAGCGAGGCTGAGCAGGCCTTCCTGCAGAGCGCCTCCATGGAGGACGGCGAGGCTGACGTCTTCAACGAGCTTGCTATCTGCCAGATGGAACTGGGCAAGCTCGAAGCATCCCGCCAGTCCCTGGCACGCGCTCTGAAGCTGGAACCGGAGAATGTGAAGATCATTGCCAATTTAGGCATCCTCGCGCTGAAGATGCATAATGAGGAGGAGGCCATCGCCTTCTTCCGGGCAGCCAGGGAGATTGATCCTGAAGATCCCGTTGCCGCACACTACCTTGATATTTTCGATACCGGAGGCGACAGCTGATCCATGAACCACCAGGTATACACCACCTCGAGTGAGGAGGAGACCCTCCAAATAGGAACGAGCATAGGATCATCCCTTCATCCCGGAAGCATCGTCTGCCTTCGCGGATCCCTTGGTTCCGGCAAGACAGTCCTGGCGCGGGGTATTGCACGTGCCATGGGCATCACCGAACCGGTAACCAGCCCGACATTCACCCTTATCCAGGAGTATCCGGGTCCGTGCCCGATCCGGCACATGGACCTCTATCGAATCGATTCCCTTGAGGAGTTCGAGCACCTAGGCGGAGAGGAACTCATCTTCAGTGACGGAGTGACGCTCATCGAATGGGGAGAGAAGATAGCTCCCCTGCTCCCTCATATCAGAACCGATGTCCTCCTTGAAATCCGGGATGACGGGAGCAGGACCATTACCGTAAGGGGGCTGCCATGCATGCTGTCCTAGGGATCGACGCATCAGGATCCGCGCTTGCCCTGGGGGTCATGAGTCCCTCCGGGATGATCACCTCGATCCTTGAACTCGGCTACCGCCACAACGAACACCTCCTTCCCGAGGTGAAGCGGCTGATGGATCGATCAGGCCTGGTTCCTGAGGATTTGGATCTCATTGTGTGCACCGCCGGCCCCGGATCATTCACCGGCCTGCGCATAGCCATGGCAGCCGCGAAGGGAATCGCCTTCGCCCACCAGACACCCATGGTATCTGTCCCGACGCTTGACGTGCTTGCCCGGGAGCATGACTGGTACAAAGGACCTGTCATGCCCGTCATCGACGGCAGGAAGCAGCGTTTCTACGGATCCGTCTACGAGTCCGGCGTTCCTTCAGTGGAGGTGTTTGACCTTCCGGCACGGGATGTGTACCTTAGGAGCGAAGGATTTCCCGGCGTGCTTCTATGCGGACCGGGGGCGCAGGAGCTCGAATCCGCGCTCAAGGCGGAGCATCTGCATCTGCCCGCGCATGCATGCATCAGACGCAGCCAGCGGCATGTGTGCGTAAACACCCTCATTGAAGAGGGATTAACACGGTATAAACGGTTCGGCGGTGACCACACCACGTCCGGGCCTGTGTACATACGCCCGAGCGAAGCTGAGGAGCATCGCCGAGGCCTGTAAAAGGAGAGAAAGGCTATGGAACCTGACTATGATATCATCATTATCGGGGGCGGCACAGCGGGGCTCACCGCCGCACAGTACGGCGCCAGGGCGAACCTGCGTACGCTGCTCGTCGAGGAGATGGCCCCCGGCGGCCAGACCCTGGTCATCAAGGACCTGGAGAACTACCCCGGATTCCCCGAGCCGGTGGACGGATTTGAACTTGCCCAGAAGTTCAGTGAGCAGGCTGAGCGCTTTGGCGCTGAGATCCTCAACGCATCAGTCACCGCAGTGGAAAAACAAAAAAAACTCTTTCAGGTGGAGACCACCGAAGGAACAAAGAGCTCCTTTGCGGTCATTCTCGCCACCGGAGCTCAGCACCGAAAGCTCGGCATCCCCGGTGAGGAGGAATTCTCCGGCAGGGGGGTCTCCTACTGCGCTACCTGCGACGGTCCCCTTTTCAAGGGAAAGCGGATGCTCGTGGTAGGAGGCGGCGATGCGTCATGTGACGAGTCCTCCTTCCTCTCCAAGCTTACTGACTCCATCATCCATATCCACAGAAAGGATCGCTTCAGGGCCCAGAAGGCCATTGCCGAACGCGTGCTGAAAAATCCTTCGATTGAAGTCAGGTTCGAGCATGAGCTTGTGGAAATCAAGGGAGATTCCCAGGTGGAGAAGGTGGTGCTCAAGGATACCGGCAGCGACCGCACGTACGAAGAGGCGGTCGACGCGGTATTTATCTTCATTGGGTCGATTCCCCAGACCGAGCTGGTTCCGGATGTCGAGAAAGACGAAACCGGCTATATCATAACAGATCAGTGCATGGGATCCTCCATGCCCGGCCTCTATGCCGTAGGTGATGTCCGGGTCACCCCGTTCAGACAGATAGTTGTGGGAGCCGGCGAGGGTGCTGTAGCCAGCCACTGCGCGGCGCAATATATAGATGAACTCAAGGGAGAGGCTTATGAGTAGGCACTTTCGGTGAAAACCTCCTTGACCTTTACGCTCTCCCGTGATTGAATTTACAGTATATGAAGATCGCAATGGCCTCCAGCGAGGCGGCACCATACGCTAAATCAGGCGGCCTCGCCGACATGGTGAGTTCGCTTTCACGCTCGCTCATCGAACGCGGGCACGATGTGCGTATCTTCCTTCCCGCCTATCGCGACTCCCTTCCCCCTGACGCACAAGAGCTTCCCGTACGGCTGAAAGTCCGCTGGGGGGACTCCTTCCAGGAAAAGTTCTCCGTGTTCCGTGCAGCATCGGGCAGTCTCGAGTGCTACTTCATCAGCCATCCCCTCTTCAGCGGACGGGGGGGCATCTACGGTGAACATGCGTATGCACCGGATCCCGACAACCATTACCGGTTTTCCCTGTTCTCACATATGCTGCTGGAGTTTCTTTCCCGCACATCCTGGATTCCCGATGTCATCCACTGCCACGACTGGACTACGGGGCTCATTCCCTATCTGGTGTCGATGAAGCAGCGGAGCTTGTTCCCGGAAACCGCTTCGGTGATGACCATCCATAACCTGGCATTCCAGGGAGGTTTTTCACGGCTAGACACCTACGGCATGGGCATTGATCCAGAAACAGCTCACGGGCTCCCGCCGGAGCACCAGAACCTCCTCGCTCTGGGTATCATCCATGCCGACTGGGTAACCACAGTCTCCCCCACCTACGCTCTGGAGGTGCAGAGACCGGAATACGGATTCGGACTTGATGCACTGCTGCGCAGCAGGAAGGAGTGCTTCTCCGGTATCATCAACGGGGTGGACTACCGGGTGTGGGATCCCCAAACGGATTCTCTCATCCCCCAGCGATACGGTCCTGATTCATTGGAGGCTAAACAGCTAAACAAGCAGGAGCTTATCAGCCGGTGCTCACTTTCCGATCGGGAAGACCTGCCGCTCATCGGCATGGTATCCCGGCTGGCTGAGCAGAAGGGATTTATGGAGCTCGTGAACGGGACACACAGCCCCCTGGAGGAGATGCTCAAGGTCCTGCCCATGCAGGCGGTGATCGTCGGCACGGGGGATGCCCGCATGGAGAAGCGGCTCAGGGAACTGGATGGACAGTATCCACAGCTCTCCGTGGTGATCGGCTTTAGCGACGGGCTTGCTCATCTGGTGGAAGCTGGTTCGGACTTCTTCCTGATGCCCAGCAGGTATGAACCCTGCGGACTCAACCAGCTCTATTCCCTGCGGTACGGCACCCTGCCCATCGTACGGCGTACAGGAGGTCTTGCAGATACGGTCATCGACATGGACAGCGAATCAGCTACCGGCATCGTTTTCGATGAGCTCACTCCGGAGGGACTCTTCGAGGCAGTTTCCCGTGCGGTGCACCTCTGGCATGAAGACCGCACGATGTATACGACTATGCAGCTGCGGGCTATGGCACAGGATTTTTCCTGGAACAGCTCGGCAGAAACCTACGAAGCGGTGTATACTGGGATCAGGAGGAACATATGACACGAAAAATTCTCTCCATTGTGCTTGGCGGAGGCAAGGGATCTCGGCTCTACCCCCTCACGAAGGAACGGTCAAAGCCGGCGGTTCCCTTCGGGGGCAAGTACCGGCTGGTGGATATCCCTATCTCCAACTGCATCAATGCAGGGCTCAAGCAGATCTACATCCTCACGCAGTTTAATTCGGCATCGCTGCACAATCATGTTTCTAATACGTACATTTTCGATACCTTCTCTAAGGGGTTCGTCGAGGTGCTCGCGGCAGAACAGACCTATCAGAGCCTTGACTGGTACCAGGGAACCGCTGATGCGGTGCGCAAGAACATTATGCACTTCCATGACCAGGAGCCCAACTACTACCTGATCCTCTCGGGCGACCAGCTCTACCGGATGAATTTTCTCAATATGATTAAAAAACATATAGAGAGCAAGGCTGACCTCACCATCGCCGCCAAGGCTGTCACCCGCGAGCAGGCAACGGAATTCGGGATCATGGGGGTGACCAAACGTGGGTACATCAACTCATTCGTAGAAAAGCCCGCATATGATGAAGACATATCGCATCTCCGAGCTCCTGAGCACCTGCTCAAGGGCATCGTAGCTCCGGAAGAACTTGAGCACAAGCACTACCTCGCCTCCATGGGCATCTACTTCTTCAATGCCGATACTATGGAGGAGGCCCTTGAAGGAGACGAAGACGACTTCGGTCACGAAATCATTCCAAAGCTTATCAATAAGAAGCGGGTGAACTCATTTGTCTTTGACGGGTTCTGGGAAGATATAGGGACCATCAAGGCTTTCTACGATACAAACCTCAACATCGCCTCCATTGAACCCGATTTCAACTTCTACGATGAGCAGATGCCCATCTACACGCACCGGAGGTACCTGCCCCCGACAAAGGTCAACTTCTGCACCATAAGCCAGTCCCTGACCAGCGAGGGGAGCATCATCACCAACGCATCCATTGTTGATTCGATTATCGGCATCCGGACGCTCATTGAATCGGGGACCAACCTGGACGGCGTCTACTGCATGGGGGCCAGTCACTATGAGAGCGAAGAGGAGAAGCAGGAGAACCGGGAGAAGGGCATACCCAATATCGGCATCGGCAGGGGCACGGTAATCAAGCGTGCGATTATAGACCAGAACGTGCGCATCGGTGAAGAATGCCGCATCGGCATCGACTCGGAGCACCGAGTCGACGGCGACTATCCTACCCACTACGTGCGCGACGGGATCATCATCATTCCTAAGAACGCAGTCATTCCGTCAGGATCGGTGTTCTAGCAGAAGCTTCATGAGGGCACGGTCTGAGGATGCCATGGGAAGCTCCAGCAGTTCACGGAGCGTGAGCCAGGATGTCTTCTGATGCTCATTGAGCTGGTAGAAAGTGACGGGCATCTCAATCTTGTATGCGTGGAGTTCGTACTCCTCTTCACCGTTGGAGAACTCCAGCAATCCAATGAGCTCCCCCACGGTCACATCCACCTTGAGCTCCTCTCTGAATTCCCGCGCCAGAGCCTCTTTTGGGGATTCCCCCTCCTCCACCTTGCCTCCGGGAAATTCCCAGGAAGATCCGATGGAAGATCCCGGACTGCGCAGTGCAACCAGGTATCTTCCGAGACACGATGCTACACCGGCAGTGGTGGTCCGCATTCCAGCTTACAGGAGGACTGCGCCGGGGAAGAGAAAGTGAAAGAAGGCTACCCCGACGGTGACGTATCCGATGATCTTCTTATTGGTGTAGTAGAAGCTCTTCACCTTTTCTATGGATTCCTCAGGCTGTTCCCCTTCCTCCATATTAACCTCAACCTCTTCTACGGCTGAAGCTTCCAGGCGTTTGCCTTCAAAGATGTAGAAACCGCATAATCCGAGGAGGTTGATTGCGGGAAACAAGTCGCCGATTACCGCTGGTCCTGGGTTGATGGGGGTGATCAGCTTCATGATACCCACGGTTGCGGTGATTACGATGAGCACCACCCGTGAAGTTGTACTGTCCAGACAGTAGGAACGTACCGTCTGCACCAGGGGGACCCGGGATGCAAACTGATCCTCCAGCAGAATAATCGCCCCGACAATCAGAAGCACCAGCGACAGAAAATAAAATTGAACCATGGGCATCTCCAATCATACGAACAAGTACTACCAGCTTAATCCAATAGCACCCGCTGGTCAAGGTATTTCATTCCACCGGGTGATATCCTGAAGCTCACGGGAGATCAGGGGATAGAGCCGGTCTGGGGTGAACCATCCGAATTCACTGAATGCCCGCCGGCCGATGCTCTGGTGGACCAGCACCCCGATCATGGCAGCCCTTCCTGGATCGAGTCCCTCCGCAAGCAGGCCTGTAATAATCCCAGAAAGCACGTCTCCCGAACCAGCTTTTCCCAGTGCCGGATTCGCCTCATCGGCAATCCAGCACTCACCCATAGGACCGGAGAGTATGGTGACATGGGTTTTGTATACTATCCAGCACCGGTGGTTCTGGGTAAAAGCAGAAAGCTTCTCCAGGAGGGTACCATCGGTGACTCCGGGCTGCAAGGCACGGAATTCACCCGGATGCGGAGTGATCACCCATCGGCCGTCCAAAGCCCCTTCGGGGAGCTTTCCGCTGGATATGAGCTTCGCAAGGGCGTGGATACCGTCAGCATCGATTACCCCGGGTATACCGTGTTCAATGAGCTCGGAAAGTAGCTCCGAGCGTTCGCTGCTCCTTCCCCAACCAGGGCCGGCGAGAATGGAGGTGACCCCGCGCATGGCATCACGCCTGTG
>SKXS01000198.1 GCA_007128345.1 Spirochaetia bacterium | reverse complement strand
TCCTCCGCCAGAGAGAAGAAACCCGCGGGCTCATCCAGGCGGAACATGACAGTGAGCTCCGCGAGATTGCCCGGGAAGAGCTTGAGGACCTTACTGCCAGGCAGCATGCGCTTGAGGATCGTCTGAAGCAGCTGCTTGTTCCACGGGATCCCTTGGACGGCAAGAACATCATTATGGAGATCCGCGCAGGAACCGGCGGTGAAGAGGCGGCGCTCTTTGCCTCCGATCTCTACCGCATGTATTCCTACTATGCTGAATCTATGAAGTGGAAAATTGAGATCCTGGATTTCAATGAGACGGAAATCGGCGGGATCAAGGAGATTGTCTACTCGATATCAGGGAAGGAGGTCTACGGGCATATGCGTTATGAAAGCGGCACTCATCGGGTGCAGCGGGTCCCTACTACTGAATCGGGAGGACGGATCCATACATCGGCGGTAACGGTAGCAGTACTTCCCGAAGCGGAGGAGACGGAGATAGACATCAAGAATGAAGAGATCAAGGTGGATGTATACCGTTCGTCCGGCCCGGGCGGGCAGAGCGTAAACACCACCGATTCCGCAGTCCGTATCACCCACCTGCCGACGGGTCTTGTGGTCATCTGCCAGGATGAAAAGTCCCAGATCAAGAACCGGGCAAAGGCAATGCGGGTGCTTCGTGCGAGGCTCTATGACATGGAGGAGGAGAAGCGCAGGTCCCAGCGAGCGCAGGACCGCAAGAGCCAGGTCGGCTCGGGTGACCGGTCTGAACGCATCAGGACCTACAACTTCCCCCAAAACCGGGTGACTGACCACCGGGTTAATCTCACTCTCTATAGGCTTGAGCATGTGCTCCAGGGAGATTTGACTGAGATAATCGATGCGCTGCGGCTGGCTTCCCATGAAGAACTGCTCCAGGAGCAGTAATGGCCGTCCTGCGAGATGTCCTGCATGAAGCGCACCAGCTGCTGGCTGACGCTAACAAGGGAAGGACCCCCTACCTTGACGCGCTGCTCATAGCCTCCCACGTGCTCCAGATGCCGAAGGAACGGACCCTCGCCATGCTGCCTGATCACATCAGCAAAACACAGGAACAAGAAATCAGGGAATTAGTCCTGTACAGGAGCAGGGGAATCCCTGTTGCCTACCTCACCGGAGTCAAGGAATTCTGGGGGCTCGAGTTCCTTGTAACCCCAGATGTCCTCATCCCCCGCCCGGACACTGAGGTGCTGGTGGAACGCTCCCTCATGCTGCTGAAGCGTTTTTCGTCTCCCCGGGTGCTTGACCTGGGAACAGGCAGCGGCTGCATCGGCATCAGCATTAAGCACGAACTGCCGCAGGCCCAGGTCATCTGCTCTGATATATCATCCCGTGCGCTTGCGGTGTGCCGGAAGAATGCCCGTAGAATCTTGGGCTCCGAAGAGATGGTGGAGATTATCTCCAGCGACATGTTCGAGGAAATTCCCGGCCTCTTTGACCTGATAGTATCCAATCCTCCGTATATAACCAGAGAGGAGATGACCAGCGAGTCTCTGCTGTGCCGGGGAGAGCCTGAGAGCGCTCTTCTGGGCGGCGAGGACGGCCTGGATGCGCTGAAGAAAATTGTATTTCAAGGGTTTGATAAACTCAAGGAAAACAGCTATTGTATATGTGAATGCGCAACTGTCCAGGCTGACACCCTCGCGGGCATTATGCAGCAGAGAGGCTATAGACACATCTCCGTCATTTCTGACCTTTCGGGGAATGCCAGGGCAGTGCTGGGAGCGCGTGACGGGTAGGTATGTTCAATCTGATAGAGAAGTTCAAGCAGAAACTCGAGGGATATCCGGATCAGGAGCAGCAACGCATCATAGATGCGGCTAACTGGTCCAATGAACTCCACATGAACCAGAAGCGTGCCAGCGGGGAGCCGTACTTTGTGCATCCCCTCCAGGTAGCGGAGCTTCTGGTCGAACTCCGCATGGATGCTGATACCATCATCGCAGGCCTTCTCCATGACGTGCTGGAAGATGCCGGGGTCTCCTATTCCATGATCAAGGACCGCTTTGGAGAAGAAGCTGCTGAACTGGTGGAAGGGGTAACGAAGATCTCTATCCTCAAGGTGAAGAACAAAAGCCTCCAGGAAGCTGAGACGATCAGGAAGATGCTCCTGGCCATGTCCAAGGATATTCGTGTGATCATCATCAAGCTGGCTGACAAGCTGCACAATATGAACACCCTGCAGCATCTTCCTACGGAGCGCAGGAAGGCTATTGCATCAGAATGCCTTGATATCTACGCACCCCTGGCTGACCGACTGGGCATCTCGTGGATGAAGGCAGAGCTCGAAGATCTAGCCCTGAAGAACCTGAACCCCGAGACCTATTCCTACATTAAAGAGTACCTGCTGGCCAAGAAGAGCGAACGCAGCGAGTACCTCAAGCGTGTGGAAAAGGCCATCTATCGGGCTGCCGGCGAGGAGGGCATCCCTAACATCCTGGTAACCTCCCGGGCAAAGCACTTCTACTCAATATACCGCAAGATGAAGCGCAGGAAGAAGGACATTGACGAGATCTACGACACTCTGGGAGTACGCATAACCTGCGAGAATTCCAATGACTGCTACACCCTCCTGGGCGTCATCCACAAGCTCTGGCCACCCTTAGAGGGACGTTTCAAGGACTATATCGCCATGCCGAAGGCGAATCAGTACCAGAGCCTCCATACTACGGTCATGTGCTACAACGGAAGACTTCTGGAAATCCAGATACGCACCAAGGCAATGCACTACACAGCTGAATTCGGCATTGCAGCGCACTGGGCATACAAGCAGGAATTCGGCGGGGCGAAGTTCTCTTCCGATCATCTTCCAATTATCAGCAAGCTGAAGAACTGGGAGGAGGAGATGGATTCCTCCGAAACCTTCCTGGAAGACATCAAGAGCGAACTGCTGAAGGACTCCATCTATGTATTTACCCCGAAGGGACATATCATAGAGCTTCCGGCGAATGCAACCGCCATTGACTTCGCCTACTACATACACAGTGAAGTCGGCAGCCATATGATCGGCGCCAAGGCAGACGGCTCGATCATACCCCTCAACCAGCCTTTGAAGAATACCCAGGTAGTGGAGATCCTCACCTCGCCCAACGGCCGGCCTCATATCAACTGGCTGAGGATTGCCAGAACTTCCCGCGCCCGTCAGCGTATACGCAACTGGCTGAATAAGCATGATGAAAGCCTGCTTATTGACAAGAACATCATTGCAAAGAGACGTGCCCAGGATAAAGCGCAGGAAGCGCCCGAACCGAAGAAACAGGAACCACTTCCCGGTGAAGCGGATGATCAGATAGTCAAGCAGATCGTGGATCCCTCGAAAATCACCTTCCGTATCGGGGATGAGAAGAACATGATGATCAGCATTGCCCGCTGCTGCATGCCTTCCTCCGGGGATACTATCATCGGCTACATTTCCCGGGGCAGGGGAATCATTGTTCACCGAAGGGATTGTCCGAACATCAGGCACATACGGGACATTGCCAACCGTACTATTGAAGTGGAGTGGGAAGCTGCAAAACCGAAGAACACAAAGCGTTTCCGGGTCACTTCCCGGCTCACCAGCGACCTCTTTTCTGAAATTGAGGGAGCGGTAAAAAAATTCAAGGGCCACCTCATTGAAGGAAAACTTGAGGAAAACGAAAACGGTCACCTGTCCGGAAGCTTCACTATGGAAATTGATGAACCCGACGACTTCAAGCGGGTGCTCAAGAGCATACGTACCATACCGTCTGTAATGAATATTCAGCCCATGTAGTCGTCTTGACAATGAGCTCCTGTGTAATTACCTTACTCTTATGAAAGAGTCTCATTCGCTTCACCAGGAAGCACAAAAATCGTATGTGGTCTCCACATACAGCGGTGAAGCATACCGCGCTGAAGCAGAAGCATCCATGAAAGAGTTATGTGATCTCGTGCATACCATGGGGCTGGATATTGCAGGGAAAAACATTATCAATCTCAAGGCCCCTCACGCAAAATTTTTCCTGGGAACCGGGAAAGTGGAAGAAATCTCACAGGAAGCACAGGAACTCGGTGCTGAGTGCATCATATTCGACCAGGATCTCTCTCCCAGGCAGCAGAGGAATCTTGAGCAGTTTACAGGTCTCTGCGTTATAGACAGGCAGGAAGTAATCCTCCAGATTTTTGCAGATCGGGCATCCACCAAAGAGGCGGTGCTTCAGGTAACCCTGGCACGTCTGGAGTATTCGCTTCCCAGACTCACCCGTGCATGGACCCACCTGTCCCGACAGCGCGGTGGCACGAGAGGGACCCGCGGAGAAGGTGAGAAACAGCTGGAAATTGACCGCCGCATCGCTGTCAAACGTATTGCCAAGACAAAGGAAGAGCTTAAAAAAGTCAAATCGCACAGGGAAACCCAAAGGAAGCAGCGACGGACCCTGCCTATCCCTACGGGCGCTATTGTAGGCTATACCAATTCGGGGAAATCCTCACTGCTCAACACGCTCTCCTGTGCAGATGTACTGGTGGAAGACAAGCTCTTTGCAACCCTGGACCCTACTACAAAGAAAGTGCTGCTTCCCGGGGGCAGTGAAATCCTCCTGACGGACACCGTCGGATTCATCAGAAACCTGCCGCATGACCTCATCGAAGCATTCACTTCCACACTTGAGGAATCGGTATACTCCGATTTCCTGGTCATCATGCTTGATGCATCTGATCCCCAGGTGAAGCAGCAGTATGAGACCACCATGGAGGTCCTCAGGGACCTCTCATGCCTGGATCGGCCGATTGTTGTAGTTTTCAATAAAATTGATTTATGTGACGGTGACTACACACATCTCAACCAGATTCGGGACAAGCATCCCCGTCATGTATGTGTATCTGTGCGGGAGGGCATCCATATGGATCTGCTCGTCCGAGCTGTCGAGGAAGCGCTCTACGAACGATACGAAGAGCGCACCTATTCACTTCCTGTACATAGATTTGACCTGCTCGAATATGTCAGGAAGCATGGAAGGATTCTCTCAGAGCGATATGACAAGGACAGTATCGAGATCACTGCCCAGGTCCCTCCCCAGTTCCTTCCAACGCTTCAGAAATTCGCATAACATACCCCCTGGATTCCAGGGGGATGTGTGTGCTTGAGCAGCCGGTTTATCTTCCGAGGGCGTATCGGACTCCGATTCCGCCTCCAAAATCAGGCCCTAACTTAATGTTGCCACCCTGGAATACTTTCAGGCCGAGAAGCGACTCGACATAGATTTCCATAGGTATATCGTAGAAGTAGTAGGAAATTCCCAATACTGCGTCTGCGGCCAAGTCAAAACCTTTCGTAAGACCTAAAGGTGCAGCAGCACCGATATATGGGTAGAACCGCAGTCCCTGAATCTGAAACTGCAGGTCATCAATGGTAAGCTGGTACTGGGGACGCAGGTAGAGTCCTCTGCCGTACCCCCATCCAAAGTTCACGACCCACGCTGTATTCCTGCTCACATCCATTCTCACCGTAGCGCTTGTGTTGTCTCCAACAAAGAGCCCAACGCTGATATCCGCATCGGTTAACGGGCCTGCAGTTGCAGGGGCTGCGATACACACAACAGCAATCAGCAAGATAATCAATTTCTTATTCATTTATTTCCCCTTGCATAACGTGTTGCCTATACTATACTGCCCATCTTATGTAAGAATCAAGGGATTACTGGGGATTTACCCATACCTCGTCATTTCTAGCAACGAACAATATACTCTGCTATACTTCACAATAATCGGCAGATTGCTGAAACCTGCTTCTTTATCAAGGAGGTGGCATTATGGATGATGTCAAAAACCAGGCGCTGACTATACGCGGGCTTGTAATCGGACTTGTAGGATCAGTTGTGATAACCGCAAGTTCCATGTACGTTGCGCTGCGCATGGGGGCGCTGCCGTGGCCGACAATCTTCGTCGCGGTGGTGAGTCTCACAGCCCTGCGCTGGGCCAAGAATTCAACCCTGCAGGAGATCAACGTTACGCATACCGCCATGAGCGCAGGCGCCATGGTTGCCGGTGGACTGGCATTTACCATTCCCGGCATCTGGATCCTTGACTCAGACGCATCGGTAGGCATATGGCCGATACTTTCGGTTACCCTTTTCGGTACGCTTTTAGGAGTGCTCTTTACGCATCTCCACAGGAAGCACTACATCGAAACTAAGCCGCTTCCCTATCCCATGGGGACCGCGGCGTTCAACACCCTTACCGTGGGAGACGCGGGGGGAAAGCAGGCAGTGAAACTCTTCGGCTCCATGGGTATCAGCGCAGTGTTCACAGCGCTGCGTGACCGCTTCATGATCATTCCCCCTGTATTCATGACCCGCATGCCTGGCGCTAACACCCCTCCCTTCGGCATGTGGCTTTCACCCATGGCTGTAGGCATAGGCTACATAGTCGGACCGCTCTATACGGGGGTCTGGTTCCTGGGAGCGGTAGTCGGGTTCTATCTCATTATTCCTTTCGGCATAGCCCTGGGATTCTTTCCCGATGGCGGTGCTGCTGATCTGTTCAGACAGAACCTCGGCATCGGGCTCATGGTAGGGACCGGTGCAGGAATCTTCATCATGGGCCTCTATCGCTACGTAAGGAAGTCCTGGGAGAACCGTTCCCGATCATCCTTTGTCCCCCGCTTGCGTGCTCCTTTCTGGATCGCCTCAGCAATCGTGATCATCCTGGCAATTACTACTTCTCTGACCCTGCTCCATGCGATCCTGCTTATCCTGGGCATCTGGATCACCACATCCATGGCGGCTCTGCTCACAGGCGAGACGGGGATCAACCCCATGGAGATATTCGGCATCATCGTTCTGCTGGGCATTCAGATCATCCAGAGACCGGATGTGATCACCTCCTTTATGATCGCAGGTATGGTTGCAGTTGCCTGTGGACTCACCGGTGATGTGATGAACGATCTGAAGGCGGGACATATGCTGGGCACTCCGTCGAAGTCGCAGATTATTGCTGAAACCGCAGGCGGTGTCCTTGGAGCTGTGGTGGCCGTTGCGGTGCTGTTCATCATGAAGGAAGCCTTCGGAACTTTCGGGACCCAGGAACTTCCGGCACCTCAGGCGGCAGCCGTATCAGCTATGGTGGGAGGACTCGCAGATCCCCTTGCGTTTTTCATTGGATTAGCTCTCGGTATATTCCTGTATCTTGTCAAAGTACCGGCGACCACATTGGGCCTGGGAGTATATCTCCCAATAGTGATTTCATCTATTGTCTTTCTTGGTGGACTTTTTCGCTTCATTAGTGATATAGTGGTACCTGGAGTTAAAAAGGAAGCATTCCAGCGGGACGGCGGGATTGTTGCTTCCGGATTTCTCGGAGGAGAGGGAATCACTGGTGTTATACTTGCCATCGTGAGTATTTTCTCCTGATACGTTCAGGTATGCAGGGGTTCCTGAGTTACCCATAAGCGATGAACTAGGTTAAGGGAAAAAGTAATGAACCAAGATGACATGTTAACAGGCTCTGAACAAAATGATTATATTACCCTGCTCTCAAAACGGGGATACGAACTGCTGAAGGACGATAAAATCTCTGAAGCAATCGCCTTCTTTGAGGAAATCCTGAATCAGGACAGCTCAAATAACTATGCCCTCGTTGGTCTTGGGGACACATACAGGAAAAAGGGCAACTACCGCAAAGCAATCTCCTACTACAATCAATGTCTGGAAGCAGATCCTGAGAACAACTTCGCTTACTTCGGCATAGCTGACTCATACAAATCTCTCAATAAGCTTGATAAGGCAATTACCTTCTGGGAGAAATACCTCGCCAAGGATCCGGATAACATCAACGTGCTCACCCGGGTTGCGGACTCCTACCGAAAACTTAAGAAGTTCGAACTTTCAAAGAAGTACTACGAGCGGGCCCTTGAGGTGGATGAGGACAACGACTACGCCCTCATCGGCATGGGCCATCTGCATTTCGACTTTAATGACTTTAAGACTGCCCTCAGCTACTGGGAACAGATGTACCAGAAAGCTCCTGATAATATTGATATCAGGATCCTTACCTCCATCGGCAACTGCCACCGTAAGCTGCTGAGCTTTGATAAAGGCCTGAAGTACTTTGAAGAGGCTCTGGAAAAGGAGCCGAACAACTTTTTTGCACTGTTCGGTATGGCTGACTGCTACCGGGGCATCCGAGACTATCCCAACTCCCTTATATACTGGCTCAAGATTCTCCATAATGATCCGGACAACAAGGTGATTCTCACCCGTGCCGGAGACGCTTTCAGGGTGCTTAAGCAGTATGAGAAGGCAAAAGAATTCTATCAACGGGCTCTGAGCATTGATCATGATTCCTTCGCTGTCATCGGCCTCGCGCTCATAGACCGGGAGCATAAGCGCTACGATGAAGCGATTGAAAAGCTGGAGGGACTGATCAAGCTCAATCCGCAAAACCATCGGGTATATATAGAGATTGCCAACTGCTATCTTGATCAGAATAAGAAGCAGGCAGCGCTGGATACCCTGCTGCGCTACCAGAATTACGGCAGCAAGAATACCTATGTCTCATCACTCATTGAGAAGATCAAGCACGACTGATTCACTGGCAGGGCATACCCCGGACCGACTCTCTCGTATACTCCCTTTGGATACCTCCTACCGCAGCTCTCAGGTGTTTTCCTGGATTCATCGGGGAGCAGCTTCATTTGACGAGATGACCAATATTCCCAAAACTCTGCGCACCACGCTTGCCGGGACGGGCATTCCTATGTACTCATCCAGAGTAACCGGCACGCAGGCTGATCCCCAGGATGGTTCAGTCAAATTCAGCTTGGAACTATCAGACGGAGCAGTAATTGAGTCAGTGCTGCTGTCAGACGGAAAAGGGAGGAAGACCGCGTGTCTCTCCAGCCAGGCAGGATGCGCCATGGGCTGCACTTTCTGCAGGACCGCTGCGATGGGACTGAAACGCAGCCTCTCTCCGAGCGAGATTGCAGAGCAGTTCATGCATATCAGGAAGATGGCTGCAGATACTTCGCATATCGTGTTCATGGGCATGGGAGAACCCTTGGCAAACCTCGAATCTGTAAAGCAGGCGGTAGAGGTGTTCCACCATCCTGAATCGTACGCAATGAGCCATCGCAGGATGACGATCTCTACATGCGGAATCCCTTCCGGCATCCGGTCACTTGCCCGGGAAGGCCCTCCGGTCAGGCTTGCCCTCTCCTTGATCACCGCCAGAGAACCACTGCGGGAATCACTCATGCCCGCGGCAGGAAAATTTCCCCTCAAGGAAATCAAGGAAGCACTGGCTGATCACCAGGCACGGCACCGTCAGAGAATCACCTTGGAGTATGTGCTCCTGAAGGGAATCAATGACACCCCCGAAGATATCAAGGCTCTTGCGCGTTTTGCTTCAGGCCTCCAAGTGCTGGTTAACCTGATTCCCTGGAATCCGGCGGCAGAACTTCCTTTTACAGAACCCGCAAAGAATGATACGGCTGCCTTTGCGAAGCGTATCATGAATGCAGGCTTGAACTGTGTGACGAGGTATGGTAAGGGAAGGGGCATCAACGGAGCATGCGGGCAGCTTGCCGCTCAGTCAGCCCGCTGACGAGTTACCGGGACTCCCCGGTTGTCAAAGAAGAAGGGCCTGCAGAGATCAATCAGCTGATAGCGGTCATCCACTCCCGCCTTGTCAAAAATTCTCTGCATATGCGTCTTTACTGTCTGGATACGCAGACCAAGCCGGAAGGCAAGATCCTGATTGGTGGACCGGTAGAGGCAGAGTATCTCCAGCACCTCCATTTCCCGCGGTGTCAGTCCGAGTGAGCAAGGGTCCAGTACTTCCTGCTCATAGCGGTTCAGGGCTTGTGTAAGCATGTGCTGCTTCTCCTGCTCCTCCTTACGTACCTGATCAATATAGGAAAACATACGGGCCAATTCATCCTTATAGAGGAAAGCGGCAATCAGCAGGCAGCACATGCTGAAGATCAGGGACCTGACTCCCTGGATGACCATGCTGTTGAACACCGCAGAAATCTTCAGCACCACAGCAAAGTAGATAAACAAGCTGACAAAACCGTAGATGCCGACAATCCGGTACTTAAGACTCAGCGCTCCGGCGATCATCATGAGAGGAAATCCATATGCACTTTCAGGAGAGCGCAGGACGGCAATGGTGGCATTGATCACCAGCACAAGCACCTGGAGCCATTGGTATGTCGTCTGCACAGGAAAACGCAGGTGCTTCCTCCCCAGACGGAAGCGGAGATCCCGGTACGGTGAGAAAGACATGCTGAACATTGCCAGCACAATACCCAGGGTGATTGCAGAAGAGTATATGTCACGTGCCTGCAGATTATAGTAAGCAATCGAGTGGCGATATAACAGGTTGAACATGACGAAGCTTACTCCAGCCACAGCCAGCATCCTGCCGACCTGGCGGGTCAGTATATCCATGGGCTCTCGCATATCCAACTGCAGCTTCTCCATATATTCCCTTATTGAGTTTTAACGACAGCACGTATGCGCCTGACACCCGCTGAAGATGACTGCTCTTTGGTTATCTTGAACGATCCAAGCGCCCCGGTGCTGCTCACATGGGGTCCGCCGCACACTTCACGGGAAAAATCTCCTATGGTATATACCTTAACCTGCTCTTCATATTTATCCCCGAAGAAGGCAAGGGCTCCCTGCCGCATTGCCTCATCCACAGTCATCACCTCAAAAGTTATTGGCAGATTCCGGTCAATCTGATCGTTGACCAGGCGCTCCACTTCTCTGATCTCTTCGTCTGTCATCTTCTCAGGGTGGGTGAAATCAAACCGCAGCCGATCAGCGGTTATATTGCTCCCCTTCTGCTGCACATGATCACCCAGCACTTTCCTCAAAGCTGTATGCAGCAGGTGTGTTGCTGTATGTAAGGCGGTGGTCAGTTCCGTATGGTCTGCCAGTCCTCCCTTGAATATCTTCTCCGCTCCAGCCCGAGATGCTTCCTGATGCTTGGCAAACGCCTGCTCAAACCCCTCCCGATCTACGGTAAACTCATGCTCGGACGCCAGTTCCTCAGTAATTTCCAGAGGGAACCCGTAGGTATCGTAGAGCCTGAAGGCTATGCGTCCGGGTATGATCCGCTGCTTTCCCTTCAGCAGATTCGGCAGCAGTTTCTCAAACTCCTGCTCTCCCTTTTGCAGAGTTTTCAGGAACCG
>SKXS01000118.1 GCA_007128345.1 Spirochaetia bacterium | reverse complement strand
CGCCGCCGCCGAGGCTGCCCACGCGCACCAATTCATTGCGGCCTTGCCTGAAGGTTATGACAGCTTTATCGGAGAGGGAGGGATGCTCCTCTCAGGGGGGCAGAGGCAGAGATTGTCTATTGCACGCTCACTATTGCGCAAACCGGATCTTCTCATCCTTGATGAGCCTGAAAACCATCTTCCCCGGGGCATGGCAGAGAAGATTATGAACAGTATTGATATGAGTTCCATGATTGTGCTGATTATAAGCCATATGGATACAGCAGACGGGCATCAGACTCTCTCACTGGAGGAAGTTACTTCTCCCCATGGACCCTGATAACAAACCGTCCCCCATTACCGGGTATGTCATAGTGAATCTGCTGGTTCTCATCAGAAACAGCAACCTTATTCCCCACACTGTCGTACAAGGTCATCCCCACATGGTCAAACTCCACATTCTCACTACTTAATGACAAGGAGATGGTCCCCCTGTCCGCATGGATGCTCCACCTGTGATCCACAGATGCAGAATCAAATCCCCGGGTAACACTATCAGTAATCTCATGGAATTCAATATCGGTAACACGTGCAATAGGACAACCGTATGAAATCCTGAAGGAAGCTGGGATGGATGTCAAATCCAGGAAGCATAGAAGAGAAATCAGGTATGAGCCAGGATGGTTGCAGGAGATCAGGGGCATATAACGGTCCAAGAGGGATGATCAGGACGCACGTGTACTCTGACCTCCATAGAGAGATCAGCAGGTAAGATGCTTCCTATGAGCGTGAACTGCGTGAGTTATGGTTTTTTCTGTGCAACCGATTCAAGGGCCTGCTTCAAGGTGGCATTGTCGCACAAACTCAGCAGACGCTTCATGGCATCCTCAAAGGATGCACTGAAATCCACCGAGATCATGTTCAAGCTGGTACCCTTCTTCTCAAAGGGTTGGAGAAGCTTATAGAGCGACAGGGCCATCTTTTTTAACAGAGTCAAGTTGCCACTGGCAGTCCGATTGACCGTCATGTTACGGTCATCACCAAAATGCACATCTAGATGCCAGTGCAGGGAATTCTCGACCTTCCAGTGGGAGCGGACCGCATAGCCGCAGCTTTTAGCATCCACGAGGTTGGTCACGTAATAGCGGGTCTCCGTGCGCTTCACACCGCCCTTGGCGTAGTCGGTTACCGTCTTGGTGTACTGCACCACGGAGTTGATGTGCTTCCAGTCACTGAACACCGACCCGGGGGCATGATCTACCCGGGCTATGAGAAACTGCCGGGTTTCCAGACAGTTATGCGCTTTCTCAGAACTTACATAGCAGAGCACCGGATCCTGCACGGCTTTGTCCACATACTGCTGGTCAAAGAATATCTTCACTTCTTCCGTAAGCAGCTTCTGGTTTCCCTTCAGCCCTCCCAAGAAGTACCCCTTGCCTCGGGCTATAATGTCAATAGTTTTCTTTTGGGTATGCATGGCATCAAAGGTCACCAGCACCCCGCGAAGGTCCAGAGCCTGCAGCACCTCCTGGGCTACCGGAATCTCGTTGGTCTTCTTGTCGATCTGCCGGCTTATCAGGCAGATGCCGTACTGCGCATCATAGACATGCAGGGTCTGCAGATTGCGGACCTCCCGGTCACTGCCGGCAAGCCGCCCGGTCCCCCGGGCTTCCTTGCCGTCCACGCACAGATGGGGCATCTGAGGCTCAGCAATCCCTAGATTCCCACGTATCTCGACAAACTTCTCCAAAAGAAATCCCACCGTCGCTGCCTCCAACTGCTGCAGGCTGATACTCGACAGCACCAGCATCATGGTATCATCCGACGGCACTCCATGCCTCATCCTCATATAGCGCTTGAGGTACGCCTGCTTGTGCTCGCAGAACCGCTGGATTGCCGCTACCGTATGATACCCCGCCATCACCCCAAAGAACACCATCACCACAATTTCTGCAAGCGGATACTTCACCTTCCCCTGCACCCGTACATCCGCCACCTCCTGGTTGATGATCTTCATGAAGGAGTGAATTACCCGCTTACCCTTGGTCCCCTGACTCAGCACATCCCGCAGATCAAACCCCAACTGCCCAATCTCTGCAAAAAAACTCTGTATATCCTGATTCACTTAGCCCTCCCACACAATGCCGTACCCCCTGGCCGCCTGTACCGCCTCCGGCTCAAGCTCACTGGTCACCCACTGCCCATTCACATGCACCCGATAGATCCGGTCTGCTATCTCCAGCATCCGAGGTAGCGCTGCTCCAAAGCGCTGCCGCAGCTTGTCATCCAGCATCACGGTCATGCGAAGAGCCTCCTGCTTCAGATGCGCCCCACTCAACTCCACCCCAGGATACCGCTCACTCAGCCAGTCATACCGGTACCAGGAGACCGCTGATTCCCCATACTGATGCAAAAGCAGTCCCCACACATAGGCGGCTTCCCAGTGTGGACCTATGACCTGCTTCAGCTGTCGGGCGTATTGAGGCATCAACTGGGATAGCACACAGCTTCTTCCATAGCGTAGCACCCGCACCGACCCTTTGACTTTTGGCTGGGTTCTCTTCAGCCCTTCTGATTTGGTAATGGTACCGATGTATTCATCAACAATACGTTTCACTTTGTTCGTACCGGGAATCCGCTGCGAATGGCCGCGGTAAAGCCGGTAGGTCTCTTCATTGACCTTGTTGACATAGAGTCCTTTGGTCTTATGCTGCATCACCCAGTCTGGGTAGGGCATGGTGCTCCTCGTGTATTACATATTATGTAATACACTATACACCAAACCTCCCCATCACGCAAGAACTTTTTTTTCATCCACATGAGTTTTTTCACACTATCCGTTTTGCATCCAGTGACTTAAGGGGTGTTCATGCGGTTGTCCTTAATCATGAAACACTACTGGGTATGGGGAACCACTGGAAACGAAGACTAGTGCAGAAACTCTTTACCAGTGTTATGTCCATGTACAAGCCT
>SKXS01000213.1 GCA_007128345.1 Spirochaetia bacterium | reverse complement strand
TCATCAGGGCGGAGGTCTTCACCTATAACGACCTCATGCAGTACGGTTCAGAGAAGCTGGTGAAACAGGCCGGCAGGTTCCGTCTCGAAGGCAAGCAGTACCTGGTGGCAGACGGAGATGTATTGAATATCAGGTTCAGCGTGTAGTGCTGCTCTTGATGAATGCTAAAACCTCCGGACTGGACGCACTCTGGGAAAAGTAAAACTTTTACTCACACTAGGTTGATAGGCATTATTAAAGTGCAGGTACCACGCGTTAGTCATACTAGCCTCTGAAGAACTCCAGTAGGCTTCATTGGAAAAATCACCCAAGGCATCCGCACGAGGTTCTCCCTTGCCTTCGTTTGCTTCGCTCTGATCGCTGACCAGGTTCCACCATATCTCCCACAGCTCATCCTTTGAAGGCAAAAACCAGTCGCTGTATCCTTCGTAGGTTAAGGTGCTGCAGAATCCTGCTGCATTACCGGAGTCTCCTAGTGCTGCTACTATCGCTTCAGTATTTGCCAGTCCAGTGCCCACTGCAGTCTCAGTCCCTCCGACCAGCACTGAGTTAGAACCCCATGAAATACCTGCTGACTCTTCTGATGCAGGGGCTACCTCCATATACCTCCAGCCGTCTGAGTAGCTGCCTTTGTCATAGAACACGATCCCTCCTGCCTGACCGATATCTCCTATCCCCAGTTCCTGCCATAGAGCATAGAGCACCATATTGCCCGCAGGCATGGTGATGATATCATCGGGCAGAAATACATATCCGCTGCCGTCAGTCTTGGTGTTCCATCCTTCAAAGGAAAAACCTGTTTTCTTAAGATTTCCGGTATTGCCCAGTACAGTCACTTCTGAGTCCACCAGGGCATTGGTTCCGAACGTAGGAACCATACCGCTGTCGTTTCCATTGCCGTCATAGAACACGGTATAGTACTCAACGATGATGACTGTATCGCTCTCAGGTTCGCCCGACTGTGCAAAGATTTCCCAGGTAAGGCCGTTGTAAATATATGTGTTGCCGTCAGATATATTATAGTATGCCCAGTAGGGTTCCGGGTTCTCCGGGTGGCTGGCGTGTGACCCTTGCCACGTAATCGGTGGTTCCACATCCATCAAGTTGCATCCTGATAGGAGCACAGCGAACAGAATCACAATCCCTGTAAAGATAGCCAATGATTTCCAATATGTGTCTTTCATATGACGTACCTCCGGAAATATAATGAGTTATTGGTGAATGGAACACTTAAATTATGTACTTTGCCTTGAAGGGCTCTTGCCAGCGGAACTCAAGGACCGTGTGATACGCTGTCGGTATGCAGTCCTTCCTAATGGTTTAATCATAGCATAGAGTTCTGGGAAGTACATATGAGGAAAAGGAAAAAACTATGATATGTTTGACATACCCTAGGGGGGTATAGTATATTGTAGATAAGGAGCATCTAATGAGTGAAATAGTCGGCAATGTACAGAAGATATATCACCTTGAAGGCATGAGCTGCAGCGCATGCGCAGTTTCCATAGAGAGCACCCTGCGGGATCAGGATGGAGTACGGGATGTGCAGTTGGATGTAGTCAGGGAACAGGTGACAGTAGACTTTCATCCTGACACAGTGAGTGAGGATGCACTCATGAAGTCGGTCAGGGCAATAGGATACGGCATGGAGCCCAAGACTGATGATTCTCTGTTGCACATTACTCTGAGGGTGGAAGGCATGACCTGCGCGTCCTGTGTTTCCCGTGTTGAACAAACACTTGACTCCATACCTGGGGTCAGCAAGGCGTCGGTGAACCTTGCAAGCGGAAAGGCGGCAATCTCCTATGACCCCAAAACCGTCCGGCTCAGCGAACTCAAGGAGCAAGTGAGCCGTATTGGCTACTCGCTTGAGGAAAGCACAACAGATGATGCAGATGCCGATGATGCAAAGATGCTGAGGGCCCGCAGGCGTATGGGAATATCTGCCGTACTTGCCGGGACTGTCATGGCTTTGATGGTGGTCCACATGTTTATTATCTCCATACCCTTCTACCTGGGAATCACGGCACTTATTGGGTTTCCCGTGGTCTTCATCATTGGAGCTCCCGTACATCGGGCGGCATTCAGGACCTTGAAATCAGGCAGGCCGAACATGGATGTGCTGGTCTCCCTCGGGTCGCTGCCTCCCTATGTGATCGGGCTGGCAGGATTTTTCTTTCCCATACAGACATTCATTGAAATGTCGGTGACCATCATGACGTTCCACCTCATAGGAAAGTATCTGGAGACCCGAGCCAAGGGCAGGGCATCCCAGGCCATCAGGAAGCTGATTGATCTGGGAGCAAAGCGTGCATCAATAATTCTTCCCGACGGGAAGGAGATGGAGATTGACGTGCAGGAGCTGTCTCCCGGCGATGTGATGATTATCCGCCCGGGAGAGAAAGTTCCCACAGACGGGACCGTGATAGCAGGGTCCTCATACATAGACGAGAGCATGGCTACTGGTGAGCCCGTTCCGGTGAAGAAGGATCCGGGGACGGAGGTGATCGGGGCTACCATCAACAAGCAGGGGGTTATCAGGGTGCGGGTGACCAAGGTGGGACAGGACACCTTCCTCTCCCAGGTCATCAAGCTTGTCGACCAGTGCCAGGGAAGCAAGGTCCCTATACAGGATTTCGCAGACCGTGTTACCGGGTACTTCGTTCCAATCATACTCCTGCTCACCGGGCTGACGTTTGCATCATTCAATATCTTTCCCGACATGCACCGCAGCATACTGGAGTGGGGCGCCTCCTTCCTCCCCTGGATAAACCCAGCCCTGTCTCCCCTGACGCTCTCATTCATAACTGCCACGGCGGTGCTGGTAATCGCCTGCCCCTGCGCCCTGGGCCTGGGAACCCCGACAGCACTCATGGTGGGAAGCGGCATCGGAGCTGAACATGGGATCCTTATCAGGAATGGTGAGGCAGTGCAGACCCTGAAGGATGTCAAGGTGGTTGCCTTC